>CAXUEM010000025.1:0-6500 GCA_964249885.1 uncultured Hymenobacter sp.
GGCTTTTATCTGGAGCTACGCCTTCGTGACGGGCCTCTCGGCCTCGGTGCTGCGGGCCACGGTCATGTTCTCGCTTATCATCCTGGCGCGGGCGCTGGGCCGGCAGAGTAACATCTTCAACACCCTGGCGGCGGCGGCCTTCGGGCTGCTGGTGTACGACCCGTATCTGGTGGCCGACGTGGGCTTTCAGCTCTCGTTTCTGGCCGTGCTGAGCATCGTATACCTGCAGCCGCGCATTGTGAAGTGGCTCGATGCCGGCGCGTGGTTTGAAAATCACCGCCGCCCCTGGCAGCCGCGAGCGGTGCAGCGGCTGTGGCGAACTGGCGCGCGGGCCGCCAACCTGACCTGGCAGGCCACGGCGCTGTCGTTGGCGGCGCAGGTGGCCACGTTTCCGCTGGGGCTGTACTATTTCCACCAGTTTCCGCTCAGCTTTCTGTTTTCCAACCTCGTGGCCGTGCCGCTTTCCAGCCTGGCCGTGTACGCGGGGCTGCTGCTGCTGGCGCTGAAAGGGCTGCTGAGCCTGCTCGGGTTGGTGCTGCCGGCGGCCGCCAACGCCCTGCTGGACTGGCTGCCGCGCGGGGTAGCCTGGGTTTTCGAGCACATGATACTGTGGTTTAACGAGTACATCTTCTGGATTGGGCGCGTCATGCCCCGGGCCCTGATTTCGGGCATCCACGTTACGGGGTCGCAAACGCTGCTCATTTTTGCCCTTATCGGCGCGCTGCTGGTTTTTCTGGCCAGCCGGAAACTGGTCTGGCTTGGCGCGGCCACGGCCCTGCTGCTGGCCTACGCGGGCAGCCGCGCCGGCTACGCCCGCCGGCGGGCGCCCTTTGAGCGCGTGTTCGTCTACAGCATCCCGCGCCGCGCGGTGGGCGGCTTCTGGCAGGGCGGCGCGGCCGAGTTCGTGACCGTAGACTCCTTGCCGCTCAGTGAAACCGAGCGCACCTACCGGCTGGTGCCGGGCCTTATTAGGCGGGAGTCGCGGCAGTCGGCCATTCGGGTAGGTTGGCGCGGGACGACCATCCCCGTGCGGCGCCTGCAACTGGACCCCGACAGCGCCAATCCGCGCCGCTACGCGCCGCCCGGGCCGGTGGTGCTGGCCACCTGGCGGGGGCGGCGGCTGGCCTTCGTGGCGAGCCGGCTGGGCCGCTTCGCCGCTCCCAGCCCGGTCGATGTAGTCGTGCTGCGCCGCAATGCCCGCGTGCAGCCCGCCGCGCTGGCCGCCGCGTTCGGCACTGCGCCGCGGGTGGTGTTTGACTCTTCCTGCAAAACCTGGTACGTGGCCCGGCTGGATTCCGGCCTGCGGGCACAAGGTTTTCAGACCTGGGACGTTACGGCGCGGGGCGCGTTCGAGCTGGCGGTTAAGTGATTCGCCCCGGGCGGGTAGCCCCTCACGTCCGCCGGCTCTGTTTCTTCGTTAATTGCCTGACTCCAGCGCGGCCGGCCACCCAAGTGCCCCGGATTTTGCGTTGCTTTGCTTTCTATGGAAAACCTGCTTACGCCCGAACTCGAAGCGCTGCGCTACATCCGCTACGAGGCCGCCGACCGCATCGGCTACATCACCCTGAACCGGCCCGACAAGCGCAACGCCCTGAACTCTGACGTAGTAACCGAACTCAAGCAGGCCTTCGAGTTTGCCGAAAATGACGAGGAGTGCAAGGTCGTTGTACTGCGCGCGGCCGGTGAGGTGTTCTGCGCCGGTGCCGACCTGGGCTACATCCAGAACCTGCAAAACTTCGGCTACACCGACAACCTGGAGGACTCGACCCACCTGATGCAGCTGTTTCATCAGGTATACACGCTCAAGAAGGTGGTCATCGGGCAGGTGCAGGGTCATGCGCTGGCCGGCGGCTGCGGCCTGGCCGCCATCTGTGACATCACCTTTGCCGTGCCCGAAGCCAAGTTCGGCTACACGGAAGTGAAGATTGGCTTTCTGCCCGCCATCGTGAGCGTTTTTCTGCTGCGCCGCATCGGGGAGGCGCGCACCAAGCAGCTGCTGCTGAGCGGCGACGTGGTCAGCGCCCAGGCCGCGCTAGACATGGGCCTTATCACCTTCCTGACCGCCCGCGAGTCGCTGGCCGAGGACGTGCAGGCTTACGCCCAGCGTTTGTGCCGCGAGAATTCGGGCCAGAGCATGGAAGTCACGAAGGAGATGCTGGCCTCCTTGCCCGAGATGGACCTGGAAGAAGGCCTGCGCTACGCCGCCCGCCGCAACGCCGAGGCCCGCGGCTCGGACGATTGCCGCCGTGGCATCAGCGCGTTTCTGAACAAAGAGAAAATCAGCTGGTAACTTTTCAAGGCTTGGATGTTAGAGCTTATGAGTTTAGACGGTGAAGCCGCCAGCAGGGGGAACCCGTCTAAACTCTAAGCTTTAGTATCTTAAACTCAACCCTAAAACATGAGTTTTCTGGCCGCTGCTGCCATCTCGCTTGGCACGTTCGCTTTTATGGAGTTCTGGGCCTGGTTTATGCACCGCTTCGTGCAACACGGCCCGCTGTGGGGATGGCACCGCTCGCACCACGTGCGGCCCAGCCCCCGCCCGTTCGAGCGCAACGACCTGTTTTTTGTGATTTACGGCGCGCTCTCGGCCACGCTCTGGCTGACGGGCCAGAACGGCCAGCGCTGGTGGTTCTGGGTGGGCGTGGGCATCGCGGCCTACGGCACGGTGTACTTCTTCGTGCACGATGTGCTGATTCACGGGCGGCTGCGCTTCTGGAAAAAATCCGACAACACCTACCTGCGCGCCCTGAACATGGCCCACAAGATGCATCACAAAACCCAGGGCCGCGACGGCTCCGTCGAGTTCGGCCTGCTCTGGGTGTCGCCGAAATACCTGGCCCTGGCGCGGGAAAAGGAATTAAAAATTAAAAATGATAAGTCAAAAATAAGTTAAAAATCTCGCCGCTTTTGATGAGCGTTTTTCCTATATACAAGCGCTAAACATTTTATTTTAATTCTTATTTTATAATTTTAATTAATCCCCGTGGGTCAGTATTCTATCAGTGAATTAGAGCAGCTTTCCGGGGTGAAGGCCCACACCATCCGGATGTGGGAGCAGCGTTATGGCCTGCTGCAGCCGCAGCGCACCACCACCAATATTCGCCTCTACGACGACGAGGCCCTGCGCCACCTGCTGAACGTGGCCACGCTCTGCGGCCGCGGCCACCGCATCTCGAAGGTGGCGGCCATGCCCGAGGCCGAGCGCTGCCGGGCCGTGCTGGCCTGCTCCGACGATGCCCACGCCCAAGCCCGCGTCAACGCCCTGACCGCCGCCATGGTGGCGTTTGATGAGCCCGAGCTGAGCCGCTTGCTGGACGAGGCCAGCGCCCGGCTGGGTTTCGAGGCGGCCGTGCTGCACGTGGCGTATCCGCTGCTGCAGCGGGTGGGCCTGGCCTGGCAAGCCGGCAGCATCACGGCGGCACACGAGCACCTGGTGTCACATTTGCTGCGCCAGAAAATCCTGGCCGCTACCAATACCCTGCCGCCGCTGGCCGCCGCGCCCGGGCAGGGCTGGGTGCTGTTTCTACCCGAGGGCGAACTGCACGAGCTGGCCCTGCTCTTCATGAACTACGCCCTGCGCCGGCGCGGAGAGCACACGCTGTATCTGGGTCAGAATCAGCCAATAAGCGATATTGCGGAGGTGTGCCGCACCTACCGCCCGGCTTCCCTGCTGGCCGTGCTCACGGCCCGCCCCAGCCCGGCCGAAGTGCCGGGCCTGGCGGCTTCCCTATTGGCGCTGCAGCCCGCCGCGCGCCGGCTGGTGCTCTACGGCCCGCTGGCGCAGTACATGGCTCCGCAGCTGCCCGCCGGCTGTACCGTGCCCGCCCAAATGACTGATTTTCTGGCCCTGCTGCCCCCACCGACCCTGCCCGCCGATGCCCGGTAAGCGGAGCCAGCACCGCCGCGGTCGCAGCACCCAGCCAAGCTCCCGGCGCCGACGCCGGGCGGCTGAAGGAAAGCATTTACCCAGCAAAAGCCGGCGCTCGTCCAGGCAAGTCCCTTGTTGCTCGGAATGCCTGGGCCCGGAGCCGTTAGATTAGCGGCTGGCGAGTATATTTGTTTAACATTCTGCCACGCAACCTTAAACAGTATGACTTCGCTCGAATTCACCGCTCAGGTGCAGAAGATTTCGCTTACCCTCAAGCCCGCGGCCCTGAACCTGACCCGCGACGCCGATGATGCCAAGGACCTGGTGCAGGAAACTCTGCTCAAGGCCCTGCTCAACAAGGATAAGTTTAAGGCCGGCACCAACCTGAAGGCATGGTTGTACACCATCATGCGCAACACCTTCATTAACAACTACAACAAAATAACCAAGCGCAGCTCCAACATCGATTCGACGGAGTATTTCCAGTATTTCAACACCGACCAGAACTACATCACCCACAACGGCGCCACCTCGGACTTTGTGGTGCGTGACATCAACGAGGCCATTGCCGGCCTCGGCACGGACTACCGCACGCCGTTCATGATGTACTACATCGGCTACAAGTACCTGGAAATTGCCGAGAAGCTGCAAATCCCGATTGGTACCGTCAAGAACCGCATTCACATTGCCCGCAAGGAGCTCAAAGCGGCCCTGCAGGTGTACGCGCCGGTAGGCAGCAGCGTGGCAGGAATAGCGGATGCCGAAGAAGATTAAAAGTTGGCTACTGATACCATTTGTCATCCCCCCCCCCCCCCACGCACCTTCACCCCCGCCACCAGTTGTCCAGCCAACCCCCGGGGCAGATTGAGACGGTCCTTCGCGGCGCTCAGGATGAGCTATTTTTGAGCTTTATCCCAACGATTTGGAAGGTCAGAATCAAAAACACGCCGTTGTCATCGGAGCCGGCTTCGCGGGGCTCTCGGCCGCCTCCAGCCTGGCGCAGGCGGGCTGGCGCGTGACCCTGCTGGAAAAAAACAGTGGCCCCGGCGGCCGGGCGCGCGTATTTCGGGCCGAGGGCTACACCTTCGACATGGGGCCGAGCTGGTACTGGATGCCCGATGTGTTTGAACAGTATTTCGCCCGCTTCGGCAAAAGAGTCAGCGACTACTACGAGCTGGTGCGGCTGGACCCCTCGTACCAGGTGGTGTTTGGGCTGGGCCGGCAGGCCGACGACGTGCTTGACATTCCGGCCCGCATGAGCGAGCTGCGCGCCATGTTCGAGCGGCTGGAGCCGGGCAGCGCCGCCCGGCTGGACGCGTTTCTAAAACAGGCGGCCTACAAGTACGAGGTCGGCATCAACAAATTCGTGCACCTGCCCGGCCGCTCCCTGCTGGAGTTTGCCGACTGGCGCATCCTGACCGGCGCGCTGCGCCTGGATTTGCTGCAGAGCATGAGCCGGCACGTGCGCAAGTTTTTCAGCCACGAAAAGCTGCTCAAGCTGGTCGAATTTCCGGTGCTGTTTCTTGGCGCCACGCCCGAAAACACGCCCGCGCTCTACTCCTTGATGAACTACGCCGACCTAGCCCTGGGCACCTGGTACCCGCTGGGCGGCATGCACAAAATCGTGGAGGGTATGGTGGCCGTGGCCCAGGAGCTGGGCGTGGACATCAAATATGACCAGGAGGTAAGCGAAATTGTGGTCCAGCAGGGGGTAGCCACCGCCGTGCGCACCGCCGATACCCTGCTGGCCGCCGACGTGGTGGTGGCCGGCGCCGACTACCACCACGCCGAGCAGCACCTGCTCAAGCCAGAGTTCCGCACTTACTCCGAGGCGTACTGGGATAAGCGCGTGATGGCGCCCTCTTCCTTGCTGTTTTACCTCGGCGTGAATAAAAAGCTGGCCAACCTGCGCCACCACAACCTGTTTTTCGACGAGGACTTCGCCCGTCACGCCCACGAAATTTATGAGGCGCCGCAGTGGCCGAGCCGGCCGCTGTTCTACGCCTCGGTGCCGAGCAAAACCGACTCCAGCGTGGCGCCAGCAGGGGGGGAGAACCTGTTCCTGCTCATGCCCGTGGCCCCCGGGCTGGCTGATGATGAGGCCACCCGCGAAAAGTATTACGACCTGATAATGGACCGCCTCGAAAAGCACTGCGGCCACTCGGTGCGCGACGCCGTGGTGTTCAAGCGCAGCTACGCCCACCAGGACTTCGTAGCCGACTACCATTCCTTCAAGGGCAATGCCTACGGCCTGGCCAACACCCTGCTGCAAACCGCCAATCTCAAGCCCGGCCTGAAAAGCAAAAAGGTTAAAAACCTGTACTTTACAGGCCAGCTCACCGTACCGGGCCCGGGCGTGCCGCCCTCACTGATTTCGGGCCAGGTGGTGGCCAAGGAAGTGCTGCAGGAGAATTAATAATTATGACTTGTAGATTGAAAATTGAGCCCATGACGCAGCCTAAATGCGAGAGAAGTAGCTCAGTTAGGACGTCATGCTTAATTCATAATTTTTAATTGCGAAGCCATGGACCACGTTAAGCTTTTTCTCGACACCAGCCTGGCGTGCAGCAAGCTCATTACCAGTCGCTACAGCACCTCGTTCACGCTGGGCATCCGCACGCTGGACCAGCGC
>CAXUEM010000025.1:6510-10911 GCA_964249885.1 uncultured Hymenobacter sp.
TGCGCTGGGCCGATGAGATAGTGGACACGTTCCATGACCTCGACAAAGCGGCCCTGCTGGCCGACTTCGAGCGCCAGACCTACGCCGCGCTCGACGAGGGTTTCAGCCTCAATCCGGTGCTGCACGCCTTTCAGGCCGTGGTGCGCGAGTATGGCATCGACCGGGAGTTTATCACGGCGTTTCTGCGCAGCATGGAAATGGACCTGGAAGACCAGAGTTACCACCCGGACCTCTACCAGCAGTACATCTACGGCTCGGCCGAAGTGGTGGGGCTGATGTGTTTGCGCATTTTCTGCCAGCACGACGCGGCCCTGTTCGAGCGGCTGCGCGAGCCGGCCCGGCGGTTGGGCGCGGCGTTCCAGAAGGTGAATTTCCTGCGCGACCTGCGCTCCGACTACGAGGACCGCGGCCGGGTGTATTTCCCCGGTTTGCGCTACGAGCAGTTTGATGACGAGGCCAAGCGCCAGATTGAGGCCGACATCCGGGCCGATTTTGAGGCCGCTTACGTGGGCATTCAGCAGCTGCCGCGCAGCTCGCGTTTGGGCGTGTACCTGGCCTATGTGTACTACCTGAAGCTGTTTTACAAAATCCGGCAGCTGCCGGCGCAGGCCATTCTGGGTCAGCGCGTGCGCGTGCCCGACAACACCAAACTGCTCTTGCTGCTGGGCTCTTACTTTCGTTACCGGCTGCGCGCCATCTGAACCGGCGGTTGAACCGGCGCCATCTTTGCTTTTGTTTTGCCAGTCTTCGTACTGACATTTCTTCTGGCTTTTTTGGCCTTTTACTATGAAAATTCCGTTTGCAACCCGCCGCCGGCTTCTGCCGGTTTTGCTGGCGGCCCCCCTGCTGGCCTCGGCTGCGGCACCGGTTGGGCCGTCTTTCTCTCTTTCCTCTCCGCTGAATTCCGCCGCTATGTCGCCCCTGGACCCTGCCACCCTGCGCCGCCACTACGAAGCTGCCGCCGCCGACAAAACCGCCGGCGAGAAATTCTACCAGCTCCTGGCCGACTACAACGCCAATGATGCCCTGGTGCTGGCCTACAAAGGCGCTGCCGAGGCCATCCGCGCCCGCGACGCCTCCATGTTCAATAAGCTGACCTACGTGCAGCAGGCCGCCCGCACCTTCGACCAGGCCGTGGCCCTGGACGGCAAAAACCCCGAAATCCGCTTTCTGCGCTTTTCGGTTGAAAGCAACCTGCCCGCCTTTCTGGGCCTGAGCAAGCACGTGGACGAAGACCGCGCCCTGCTGGTGGAGTCGGCCCTGACCTACCCAAGCTCGGGCCTGGATGCCGAAGCCTTCCGCACCGTGCGCAATTTTCTGGTCGACCGCGGCCACGTGAATGAGGAGGAAGCCAAGCAGCTGCACAAGCTCAAGGCTTAATCCACTACGGTTGAGCTTCCGTAGATACGCCCACCAGCCGAAAACCTTGCCAAAGGCCGCCCCGACCCCGCAACCTTCGGGCCGGTCAGCTGGTTATGCCTGCGTATGCCCCACCTGCACCTAAGCGTCCGCATCGACCCCAACTCCGGGTTTTGCTTTGGCGTGATTTACGCCATTCAGATGGCCGAGGACCTGCTCGACGAGCAGGGTTACCTCTATTGCCTGGGTGATATCGTGCACAACGACGAGGAAGTGCAGCGCCTGGAAGCCCGCGGCCTGCGCATCATCGGCTACGACGAGCTGCGCGAGCTGCGCGACGAAGCCGTGCTCATCCGCGCCCACGGCGAGCCGCCGAGCACCTACGAAATGGCCCTGCAAAACAACCTGACCTTGGTGGACGCCTCCTGCCCCGTGGTGCTCAAGCTGCAGAACCGCATCAAGACCAGCTACGACAAAAAGGAAAAAATCTTTATCTACGGCAAGCACGGCCACGCCGAAGTGTTGGGTTTGCTGGGCCAGACCAGCGGCAATGCCGTCGTGTTCGAGAACCTCGACGAGCTGCTGGGCCACGAGCTGCCCGAGAACATCACGCTCTACAGCCAGACCACCAAGAGCACCGACTCGTTTTACCGCATCAAGGGCGAGCTGGAAGGCCGCGGCTACCAGATAAACGCCAACGACACCATCTGCCGGCAAGTCAGCAACCGCGACAAGGACCTGCGCCGCTTCGCCGCCCAGTACGACCAGATTGTGTTCGTCTCGGGCACGAAAAGCTCCAATGGCAAAGTGCTGTATCAGGTCTGCAAGGATACCAACCCGCAAACCCACTTCATTTCCAACGTCGAGCAGCTCGAAGCCGCCTGGTTTCAGTCCGGCCAGACGGTGGGCATCTGCGGCGCCACCAGCACGCCGATGTGGCTCATGGAGCAGGTGCGCGATGCCCTGCTGGCTTTATAAAGGCCGGCGCATCCGTGCGTAAATTCGTTTTTTAACCTCTTCGCCAACGGTTTGTCTGTCGCCTCCACGCTTGCGCCCCGCCGAGTTGCCCCGGCCCCGCTGGGCTACAAGGGCGTGCTGAGCGCCGGGCTGATTTTTGGGGCCTGGGCGGCGCTGCTGACTTACCTGCTCGCTTTTTACCAGCCCGACTGGACCTCGCCCGCGCCCTACCTGCTGGCCCTGCTCCAGACCCACCTCTACACTGGCCTGTTCATCACCGCCCACGATGCCATGCACGGCGTGGTGAGTACCAACAAGCGGCTCAACAACGCCATTGGCACCCTGGCGGCCCTGCTGCTGGCCTACAACTGGTTTCCGGGCATGCTGCCCAAGCACCACGCCCACCACCGCCACGTGGGCACGCCCGACGACCCCGACTTTCACGACGGCCGCCACCCGAGCTTTCTGCCCTGGCTGGCCCGCTTCGCCTGGAACTACGTGACCTGGTGGCAGGTAGCCCTGATGGCCTTGACTTACAACGTGTTGAAGCTCTGGTTTCCGCAAGCCAACGTCATTGCGTTCTGGATGCTGCCGGCCGTGGGCGCCACCTTGCAGCTGTTTTTTTTCGGCACCTACCTGCCCCACCGCGGCGAGCACGAGGAGACGAACGTGCACCGCTCGCGCAGCCAGTTCCGGCACCACGTCTGGGCTTTTGTGAGCTGCTACTTCTTCGGCTACCACTACGAGCACCACGACCAGCCCTACCTGCCCTGGTGGCGCCTCTGGCGCACCAAGTAGCAGATAGGCCGCGCGCTGCGTCTTGCTCCGCGGCCGGTTTATTCGCCCGCTACCCCCTGCTGGCTGGGTGCGGAAACGACCGCCTGACCCGCAGGGGCTAGGCCCCGCGCCGGGCCACCGATTTGTATAGCAAAAGCGCCGGTTTGTGTAGCGCCGGCCGGGGAGTGGAGCCGGACCTTTGAAGCGTGCTAAGCGCACGGCTTTTCACCTTCACAATCCCCAAGAAATGAGTTCAATAAAGAGAGTTTCCCTTGGCCGGCAGGGCCTCGAAGTATCGGTGCAGGGGCTGGGCTGCATGGGCATGACCGGCGGCGTCAACGGCATGAGCGTGTACGGCGAGGCCGACGAGGCCGAAAGCCTGGCCACCCTGCACCGCGCCCTGGAGCTGGGTGTCACCATGCTCGACACAGCCGACCTGTACGGCCCCATGCTGAACGAGCGCCTCGTGGGCCGGGTCCTGGCCGGGCAGCGCGACAAGATTACGCTGGCCACCAAGTTCGGCTTCGAGGTCGATGACAACGAGAACTGGACCGGCGGCTACAACGGCCGGCCCGAGTACGTGCGCAAGTCCATCGAGCGCAGTCTGCGCAACCTGAACACTGATTACGTGGACCTGTACTACCTGCACCGCGTGGACCCCAACACGCCCATCGAGGACACGGTGGGCGCCATGAGCCGGCTGGTCGAGGAAGGCAAGGTGCGCTACCTGGGGCTGAGCGAAGTGCCGGCCGACGTGCTGCGCCGCGCCCACGCCGTGCACCCCATCTCGGCCCTCGAAACCGAGTACTCGCTCTTCGACCGCCGGGTGGAGGAAGACGGCGTGCTGGCCGCCGCCGCCGAGCTGGGCATCGGCTTTGTGGCCTATTCGCCGCTGGGCCGGGGCTTTTTGTCGGGCGACATCAAAACCCCCGACGACTTCGAGCCCAACGATTCGCGCCGCTTTTTTCCGCGCTACCAGGGCGAAAACTTCTATAAAAACCTGGCCCTGGTCGAAAAGCTGCAAGCGCAGGCCGCGGCCAAGGGCGTAACCGCCGCCCAGCTGGCCCTGGCCTGGGTGCTGGCCCAGGACGTAGTCGTGATTCCGGGCACCAAGCGCCGCAAGTACCTCGAAGCCAACGTGGCCGCCGCCAGCCTGACCCTGAGCCCGGCCGAGCTGGCCGAGCTGGATGCCATCATGCCGGTGGGCAGCGCCGCCGGCGCGGCGTACCCGGCTGGCTTTTAATTGGTTGTAAGCGCTGTCCAGTAGCCCGGGGCCGCGCCCCCGGGCGGGGCGGGGGGGTTTGTGTT
>CAXUEM010000025.1:10921-12711 GCA_964249885.1 uncultured Hymenobacter sp.
GGCGACCCCGGGGGGCTTTAATTGGGTTGTCCGCGCGGCCCCGTCCCCCCGCCGGCCGCGCGCGGCGGGACGGGCTATATTGGTTATTTCTCACTCAATTTAATTTACGCAGCATGAAGCCGTCCCTTTCGCCGCCGCAGGTGGTAGCCACCGTCACGGACTACGCGCGCCTGTGCGGGCTGCCGGCCCCGGCGCACCCGCTGCTCATGCTCATCGACCTGGAGCAGACCCGCGGCAATGTGCTGCCCGCCAACTTCACGCCCGTGGTGCAGCAGCTCTACACGGTGTGGGTGAAGAAAAACCTGAAGGGCAAGGTGCACTACGGGCACCAGCGCTACGACTTCGGCGAGGGTGTAATGGGGTTTATGGCGCCCGGCCAGGTGTTTGCCATCGACCCCACGCTCGACATTTCCGCCATCAGCGGCTGGATGCTGGTTTTTCATCCTGACTTGCTGCTCAGATACTCGCTGGCCCAGAAAATGGCGAGCTACACCTTCTTTTCCTACGAGGTGCACGAGGCCCTGCACCTCTCAGCCCAGGAGGAAGCAACCCTCGATACCCTGCTGGCTACCATCCGGACCGAGCACGAGCGGCCCATCGATGCTTTCAGCCAGGACGTGCTTGTGGCGCACCTGGAGGTGCTGCTCACTTATGCCAACCGCTTCTACCACCGCCAGTTCCTGACCCGGCGCCCGGCCAGCCACGACCAGCTCAGCCGCTTCGAGGCGCTGCTGGCCGAGTATTTTGCGGCCGACGCACCGACGCGCGCCCTACCCACGGTGCAGTATTTCGCCGATGCGCTGCACGTCTCGCCGGCCTACCTGGGCGACCTGCTGCGCACGCTCACCGGCCAGAACACCCAGCAGCACATCCACCAGGCGCTGATTGACAAAGCCAAGCGCCTGCTGCTCAATACCTCGCTGACCATAAACGAAACGGCCTTTCAGCTCGGCTTTGAGTACCCGCAGTATTTTTCGCGGCTCTTCAAGCGCAAAACCGGCCTCACGCCCGCCGCCTTCCGGTTTTCGGCCCACTAATTCCGGGCCGCCTAACTTTTTGACGAGCGGCGCGTTGCTAAGCTCAGCCGCTGGCCCGGCGTCATAGTGGCACGCTAGTTGCCTCGGCTTACCCGAAGCTAGCCGGTTTTCCTTCTACTTAATTTCTGAATCGCCATGAAAAAGCCCGCATATTTCTTCGCCCTGCTGATTTTGCTGACTTCCTTTTTTGCTAACTCGGCCCAGGCGCAGGAGCGCAAAGGCTGGAGCCCGCAGGCCAAAGGTGCCGTGATTGGCGGCCTGGGCGGTGCGGCCGCCGGGGCTCTCATTCACAAGCGCAACCGCCCCGTGGGTGGGGTAGTGGGCGGCGTGGCTGGGGCCGGCGTAGGCTACGCCATCGGCAAGCACCGCGACAACAAAAACAAGGAGCGCGCCCGCATTGCGGCCGCCAACCGGGCCGCCGCCTACCGCGCCGAGCAGCGTCGCAACGCCTTGGCCCGCAGCGCCTCAGCTCGCCGCTCGCAGTCGGCCGTGGCTGCCAACAGCCTGGTAGCTGCCCCGGCCGCCGCTGCCGTGACGGCCAGCGCCGAAACGACCAACTCGGCCTTCCTGCCCAACAACGCCGTGAACGACCCTTCGCACCCCTACGCGACGTCGGAGTACCGCCGCAAAAGCTGGTAGTCTGGCTCGCTCAAATTAAAAACCCGGGCCGTACGCCCGGGTTTTTTTCTGAAATTGCCGGCCGTTGCTAGCTTGCGCGGTGTGGGCGCAACAGCCGCTGCCGGCCTCTCATTT
>CAXUEM010000025.1:12721-16324 GCA_964249885.1 uncultured Hymenobacter sp.
GGCCTGCTCGCCTCGTCCTGCTCGAAAGCCCCGGAAAAGGTTAATGTTCAGAGCTTAAACCAGGAATTTATCTCGGCCTGGAATAATAAGGACGCTGGCAAAATCAGCGCCTTTCTGGCCGACGACGTGCAGTTTGTGCAAGGCAGCGCCCACTTCAAAGGCAAGGATGAGGTATCGCAGAAGTGGGTGCGCGAAACCCTGCCCACGCTCAATGACCTCAAAATCAGCGTAGCCAGCTCCGCCAACGACGAGCACGTGGCCTACGAAGCGGGTTCGTTCTCAGTAGATGTGCTGCCCGAAGCTCCCGGCGAGCCCCACGGTTACGGCGAGGGCAACTACATCCTGCTCTGGAAAAAAGCCGCCGACAACACCTGGAAGCTCAGCTACGCCCAGCTCGAAGACCTGCCCGTGCAGCGCAAAAACTAGTCCGTTCCCGTCCTCGCTGGCCAGCCAGCAGGGGGTAGACGCGCTCCATCTCGCAACCAAAAAGGCCCGGCAAAACTGCCGGGCCTTTTTGGTTGCAGACTAAAGCAGCTGGGATGCAGGCTACTTACCGCCGGTGTGCACGGCATTGGTTTTCTTGCAGCACTCGGGCAGGCGCGAGTAGGCGCGCAGGTCGGCGGGCTGGGCGTCGGCGTCGTAGCCGGTTTTCTGGATGGCGGCGCGCAGAGCCGGGGCGGTGGTTTTATCGGGACGGAAGCTGACGGTCAAAACCTGGCTGGGCACGTCGAGCGTGGCATTCTGCACGCCTTTTTCGTAGGCCAGGCTTTTTTCCAGCCGCGCCTTGCACATGTCGCACACGGCCGAGGTCTTGAACTTAACCGTCTCGGTGGCCGCGCCCTTGGCTTTGGCGGCGGGCGCGGTCTGGGCCTGAGCCGAAGCGCCGGCCAATACGAGCAGGGCCGCAAGGGCAGATGATAGAAATTTCATGGAAAGCAACTGAAAAAGTGAGGAAAAAGCGGCGCCACAGCTAGTGCAAATGCTACGCCGGAAACACTGGTTATAGGATATTTATCGCCTCGAAGGCCAGAATTTATTCCAGCCGATAGCGCAGGCCGGCGTAGCTGAGGCGGCCGTACACGGGGCCCCACACCATGGCCGCATCAAAGCCCGGCCCGAAGGGCGCGGCGGCCCCGCGGATGGGGTCAGGCTGGCGGTAGTTCGTGAGGTTTTCGACGCCCACATATACATCCAGACGCTTGAAGGCGCGGGTGAGCTGCGAGTTCAGCAGGGCGTAGCGCGGGGCGAAGGGCAGGGGCTTGTCGAGGCTGTGCTGGTGGTCTTCGAGGCCGGGGGCGTGGGCCAACGGGCGCTGCCCGTACCACTGCACGGTCAGGTCGGCCCGCCACTTGTCGAATTTCGTAGCGTAGCCCAGGTTCACGAAGGCCCGATTGCGGGAGGTGAGCGGCTTGGGCAGCAGCCGGCCGTTGTAGCTCGTCTGCACGTCCTGCAGCTTGTAGGCGCCTTTCACCTGCAGGCCCGGCAGCGGCTCGAATTGCAGCTCGGCCTGCAGGCTGCGGGCAAAAGAGCGGCCGCCGGCTTCCAGGTTGTTCAGATATAAGTTGTCCGGCGCCGTGTAGGCATCGGCCACCAGCTGATTGTCGAACTCAGTGTGGTAGTAGTCGGTGATGAACGTGGCGGGCCGGCCCAGCAAAGTAAAATACTGCGTGGCCGAGCCGCCCACGTTCCAGGCGCGCTCCGGGCGCAGGCCGGCGCTAATCACAAACTCGCGGTTGCTGACCAGCATGGCCGCGTTGTCGGCGATGGGGTTGGGCGTGCGGAAGCCACGGCCGGCCGAGAGGCGCAGCACGGTGTTCTTGGCCGGGTCATATTTCACGTTCAGCCGGGGCGTGACCTGCAGGCCAAACAGGTTGTGGTAGTCGGTGCGCAGGCCGGCTACCAGGGTCAGGTTGCGGGAATTCTGGTAGGTGTACTCGGCAAAGACGCCGGGTACCAGCTCGCGGCGGTTGCGGTGCTCGCGCCGCTGCCGCTCGGCGGCGGTTTCGGTCGAGTAGGCGCGGCCATCGGTGAAAAACTCCCGGAAATCATCAACCAGAAAGCTGCTGCCCAGCCGGTAGATGTGCGCCGTGGAGCCGATGACGCTCTGAAACAGCAGCGTGGCCTGCCCGGTGCGCTCGGTGCCGTTGTAGGTGCGGATGGTGCGCAGCACGTGGCTGTCGGCGTGCGCCACCGACTCGTAGCCCAGCGAGTAAGCTGACTCAAAATCGTGCGAGGTAGCGTTCAGCAGCAGGCCCAGGCTCTGAAACGGCTTGGCGGGCCAGGTGTACGAGAGCTTGCCGGTGCCGGTGTAGCGCGTGGTGGCGTGGGCCGTGCCGTAGTTTGCGGTGAAGGCGTTGGCCCCACTTTTCCGAAAGCCCAGCTGCCCGGCCTGCCGGGTTTCGCGCAGCGCGCCCAGGCCCAACTCAGCCACAATGCCGCGGCCCGACTTGTACTTCCACTTGTTGAAGCCGTTGAACTGCGTGGCCAGCGGTAAGTCCAGGAAGCCGTCGGCGTTGCGGTCGGCGCGGTGGCTCAGGTGGTCGGTGTGCAGCAGCAGCAGGGTGCTCCACTTCGCGTTCAGGCGGGCCGAGGCATTGAGGTTGTAGTCCATCTTGCCCAGGTCGTTGACGTAGGCATTGAGCAGCAGCCGCTCGACCGTGTCGGGCTCCTTGAGGCGCACGTTCACCTGTCCCGAAATGGCCTCGTAGCCGTTCACCACCGAGCCCGTGCCCTTGATGATTTCGATGTTGTCTATCCAAGGTCCGGCCAGGTAGCCCAGGCGGTAGGGCGCCGAAAGCCCGCGCAGGGCCGGCTGGTTGTCAATAGTCAGCAGCGAGTACGCCCCGTCCAGCCCCAGCAGCTGAATCTGCTTGGCGCCCGACACGGCATCGGAGGTCGAAACCTCCACGGCGGCGTTGGTCTCGAAGCTTTCGGCCAGGTTGCAGCAGGCCGACTTGGTCAGGTCGCGGGCGCTGATAACCTGCGTGTTGGCCGGCGTCAGGGCCGAGTAGGCCGGACCGCGGGCCGTGACGGTTACCTCGCTCAGGGCCTGGCCGGCCTGCAGGCGCACGCGCAGGTAGGGCGAGCCGTCGGCCGGCACCAGCAGGGTATCGGCCCGGTAGCCCAGCGCCGTCACCACGAGGCGGTCAGCGGCGACGGCCGGGCGCGGCAGGCTGAAAGTGCCCGCCGGCGTGCTGAGCGTCGAGGGCAGGTTGTCGGCCACCGCCGAGCTGCCAGCAACGGGTAGCCAACGCACGAGGGCGCCGGGCAGGGGTGTGTTGGTTTGGGCCTCGGTTACTTCGCCGCGCACCTGTGCGCCGGGCACCGCCTGGGCCCGCCCGGTTTGGGCCAGCAGCAAAGCCGGCCCGAGAATAAGCAGCCGCCAGGGGCCGCGTAAGGGTTTCATATGGTCTGAAAGTTAGCAATTTCTGAAAAAGCGGCGCCCCTTGCAGCAGGGTGCCCGCCGCCCCGTCCCGGCTGTCAGCGCGGGCGGGTTGTTATTCAGAAAATGCTAGACGACCAGCAGGCCGATGCGCACGAGCAGCGCCCGCCCGCCGGGCCGCAGCGGCGGCGGCAGGCCCGACACCCGGCCGGGCTTTTCGC
>CAXUEM010000026.1:0-7097 GCA_964249885.1 uncultured Hymenobacter sp.
AGCGCGCATTCTGCCAGGCCGCGTAGCCGCCCATCTGGCGCATCACGCGGTCGGCCACGGCCACGGCCCGGGCGTCGGAGCCGGCCGCGTCGAAGCCCGGCGCCGCCGGATACGACGCCTGCACCGGGGCCCGGCCGGCGCCGGTGGGCTGGGCCTGGGCCGAGGTAAGCGGGGCCAGCAGGGCCAGCGCCGCGGCCACGCCCAGGCGCGGACCGGAAAGTGAAAGGCGAAAAGAGTAAGCCATAGGAGCAGCGCAAGCCCGGCCGTGAGTGGCCGGCTGCCCAAGATACGCAGCCCATTGAGCATAACCGCCCGCGGCCAGCAGGGGGTGCGCGGGTGGTTCGGCGGGCCCGGCCACCGCCGCGGCACCTAACCCCGCCGCGCCCGGGCCGTAGGAACGGGCATTTACTGCTCGCAACCCGTACCCGCCTCATGGCTGACTATAAATTCGCCGACGTACTTACCATTTTCAAGTCCTCGGCGTCGGAATTCACGGAGAATAACTCGTTTCGCCACGCGGCGGCGCTGAGCTACTACACCATTTTCTCGCTGCCGCCGCTGCTGCTCATCATCATCACCATTGCCAGCGCGGCCTACGGCCCGGAGGCAGTGAACGGGCAGGTGTACGGGCAGCTGAAGGGGCTGGTGGGCGCCGATTCGGCCAAGTTTCTGCAGGACAGCATCGCCAAGTTCACCCTGCAGCAGAAGGGCGGCGTGGCCACGGCTATTGGCCTGGCGACGCTGGTTTTTGCTGCCACCACGTTCTTCGTCACGCTGCAGGAAAGCATCAACGACATCTGGAACCTGAAGGTGAAGCCCCGCAATGGCCTCTGGCAGTTCGTGCAGGACCGGCTGCTCTCGTTCGGCCTGATTCTGAGCGTGGCCCTGCTCTTGCTGGTTTCGTTTGTGATTAGCGCCGTGCTCAATGCCTTCACCGGCTATTTGCAGCAGCTGCTGCCGGCCGTGGGCGTCGTCACCATCAAGATTGTGGACGTGCTGCTCTCGCTCACGGTCACGACCCTGCTGTTTGCCCTCATCTATAAGTTTCTGCCCGACGCCATCATTCGCTGGCGCGATGTGCTGATTGGCGCCTTTATCCCGGCCCTGCTCTTCATCATTGGCAAGTACCTGATTGCTTTCTACATTGCCGAGGCCGACCCGGGCTCGGCCTTCGGCGCGGCGGGCTCGGCCATTGTGCTGCTTTTGTGGGTCAACTATTCCTCGCTCATTATCTTCTTCGGCGCTGAGTTCACCCAGGAATTTGCCGATGCCTACGGCCAGAAAGTGCAGCCCAAGGCCCACGCCGTGCGCGTAAAGCTGGAAGAAATAGACCACGACGAATCAGCCGAGGGCATTGCCACCGGCCGCCCCCGCAGCCAGGGCCGGTGGAAAAAGTAACTGAATAGTGCTTTTTTTGCCCGTTCGAAAAGTCTTTTGCCGGCTGACATAGAACAGCAACTCTACCAATAGTATCATCAAGGCAGTCAGATTGTTGATTGCCTAATTCTTGAGCTTTCGCAAGCTCCTTACCCTTTATTTAAAAGTCCCGCAAAGAGAAAAGTTAGTTTGTAGTTTGGGGCGGTCTGTGTCTCATCTTTGGGGAAAATTACTTCCCATGAAACACAATCTACTCTCCGGCGCCGGGCTAGGGCTGGTGCTGCTCCTGCTGGGCGGCCCGGCTATAGCCCAAACACCACAGAATCAGCCGGTACTGGTGAGCCCGCCGCCCGCGGCGCCCGCGCCCTCCGACCCGGCGACTACCTCCACCGAAGAGTATCTGCTCGGCCGCGTCTACGAGGTTGAAACGGTGCAGGGCACCAAGTTCACGGGCACGCTCGTCAGTTTGAGCCTCAGCAGCCTGGAGTTCGACACGCCGGAGCTGGGCCGCATTAAGGTGGAGCGCAGCCAGTTGCGCCGGGCCGAGTTGCAAGGCCCGCCCGCGCCGGGCGTAGCGGGCGCCAAGCCCGGCTACTTCGACATTGGCAATGGCAGCCGCCTGTTTTTTGCGCCCACCGGCCGGGGCCTGCGCCGGGGCGAAAACACCCTGCAAACGGTTAATCTATTTTTGCTGGGTGCCAACTTCGGCATCACCGACAATTTCTCGCTGGGCGGCTATGTGTCGGTGTTTCCCGGCGTGGCGGTCTTCGACCAGTTTCTGATGCTGACGCCCAAGGTGAGCTTTCCCATCCGGGAGAAAGTCAGCATAGGAGCCGGCCTGCTGTACGTGCGGGTGCCCACTTTTGACAGCTACAGCGGCGGCAGCAGCAGCACCGGTGCTGGTATCGGCTACGGGGCGCTCACCTTCGGCCGCGCCGACAGCAACTTCACCCTCGGCCTGGGCTACGGCTTTGTGAGCGGCGAAATCGGCTCGACGCCGGTCATGCTGCTGGGCGGGCAAACGCGGGTTTCGCGCCGGGTTTCGCTTATAAGTGAGAACTACATCGTGGCCGACTCGGAGGCCGGCATGGGAGGTCTCTACGGCCTCAAGATAAACTGGCGCCGCACCAGCCTGGGCCTGGGCGCGCTCTACGCCATTGAGTACCAGCAGGAACCGGATTACTATTACGGTTCCGGCGGCTCCGGCGGCCCCACCGGCTTCAGCACCTATATCATTCCGGTGTATTACGACTTTACCTTCCGCTTCGGCAAAGCGGGTAAGTAGTTGACGGCGCCAGCAGTAACACTACCAGCAGGGGGTCGGCAAAAAGTGCGGGCGGGTGGCCAATCAGGTTCAGCTGCCGGGGCGGCGAGAGGCCGGCAGCGCCGCTATCTTTGAATCGAACCCACGCTTCGTCCGCCTTTTTTCTGCCATATGCGCCACCTCGCCGTCCTCACCTTTTTTCTGCTGCTCGCTTCCGTAGGGACCACCGCAGCCCAGGCACCGGCGGATACGGTGGCCGGGCAGGGGCGGTTTGTGAGGAAGCTCTCGGCCCAGCTCTGCCAGCGCATTCAGGACTCGGCCCGGGTTCGGCCACTGGACCAGCTCACGCCCGAGCAGGCCGACAGGATGTTACAGCGCCTAATGCTGGCTGGCATGAGTGAGCAGGCCACCGACTTCGTGGGCATGATGCAAGCCGCGGAAAAGCGCAACATCAGCAACTATAATATGGGCCGGGCCATTGGCATTGCTACGGTAATGCGCCTGAGCACCGAGTGCCCTAGTGCCATGGAGCTGATAGTGCGCACCTCCTCGGCGCAGAAGGCCGCGGGCGCCGATGCCAAGAATATTATCAGCGTTAGCGCCGAAGAGAGAGCGAAGCTGCAGCCGCTGGCCGACAGCGCGTGCGCTGAGCTGGCGGCGGCCGATGCCCGGCAGCCCTTCAAGCAGCTGTCGGTGCCGGCCCGTGAGCAGAAAATGACCCAGCTGATGCAAACCGTCATGCTGCGCAACATGCCGGTTTTGCTCTCTATCTACACCGCCGAGCAGCTTGCGGATGAGGCTGAGATGCGGCGCTTCGGCCTTAAGGTGGCCAATCTGATGCTGACCAAATGTCCCAGCTACCTGGTGATGCTGGGCCTGGACAAGCAAAACCAGCAGCAGGCAGCCGCCCGGACGCCAGCGGCCAGCCGTCCCAACAGCAAAACTCCGGCCCCGAAAGGCAAGAAGCCGGCGCCCAGGCCCGGGGTTCGGCCGGCACCGGCAGTTAAGAAGAAATAGCCGGTTGGACTACTTGGGCTACGCGGCGACCTTTTCCTCTTTCACCGCTAGCTGCCCGCAGGCGGCGTCGATGTCCTTGCCGCGGCTGCGACGGATGTTGGTTTGCACGCCGCGGTCGGCCAGGTACTTGTGAAAAGCCGTGATTTTGTCGGCTTCGGCATTCTGGTAAGCGGCATTCTCGATGGGGTTGTACTCAATCAGATTGACCTTGCAGGGCAGCCACTTGGCAATCTGAAACAGGTTTTCGGCGTCCTCCAGCGTGTCGTTAAAATTCTCGAATACGATGTACTCGTAGGTGACTTTGCGGCCGGTTTTCTGGTGGTAATACTGCAGAGCTTCCTTGAGCGCGGCCAGGGAGTTGGCCTCGTTGATGGGCATGATTTCGTTGCGCTTGGCGTCGGTGGGCGCGTGCAGGCTGAGGGCCAGGTTGGCCTTGACGTCGTCGTCGGCCAGCTTCTTTATCATCTTCGCGATGCCCGCCGTGCTGATGGTGATGCGGCGCGGGGCCATGTTGAGGCCGTCGGGCGCGGTGATGCGGCGCACGCTCTCGACCACGTTGGCATAGTTGAGCAGGGGCTCGCCCATACCCATGTACACGATGTTGGTGAGCGGGGTGCCGTACTGGGCCTCGCACTGCTCGCGGATGCGCACGACCTGGTCGTAAATCTCGGCCGCGTCGAGGTTGCGCTTGCGGTCCATGTAGCCGGTGGCGCAGAACTTACACGTCAGCGAGCAGCCCACCTGCGAGCTGATGCAGGCCGTCATGCGGGTGTCGTGCGGAATGAGCACGCCTTCCACCACGTTGCCGTCGTGGAGCCGAAATGCCGACTTAATGGTGCCGTCGGAGCTGAGCTGCTGGTTTTGCACCGTCACGCCGTTGATGACGAAATGAGCGGCCAGCAGCTCGCGCGTGGCCAGCGAGATGTTGTTCATCTCCTCAAACGAGCCGGCGGTGTTTTTCCACAGCCACTCCAGCACCTGCTTGGCGCGGAAAGGTTTTTCGCCGTGCTGCACCATAAAGGCTTTCAGCTCGTCGGGCGAGACTTTGCGAATGTCTTTTTTGGCAGTGGGCGCGGGGGCCAGGGGCAGTTCGAGCAGCATAGTGCAAAGATACAAGCCGCCAGGGCGTTGGGTTCCGAGCTGGGCCCGATGAGCGAATACGGTACTCGAAGTGCCGCTTTGAGCCAGGCAGTCCGAGCGAATTAACCCACCCGCGCCGCCAGTTCCTCGGGCAGGCCGCGCAGCTTGCGGGTGTTGTAGTCGAAGCAGAGCATGCCGGTTTTGGCGCGGGCCACAGCTTTGCCGGTCTGGTTCTGGACCTCATACACCACGTCGAAGCCGTACTTGTGCACGTCGGCGGCGCCGAGCTGCAGGTGCAGCACGTCGCCGTAAAAGGCCTCGCCTTTGTACTCGATGGCCACATCGGCCATGATGAAGCCCAGCTTGGTTTCGGGGTCAAACTCCCGGGTGCCCAGGTGGGCCAGCAGCTGCACCCGCGCCTCGTGCAGCAGGCTGAGCAGGGCGTCGTTGCCGAGATGGGCGCCGTAGTTCAGGTCGGTGATGCGCACGGGCAGCTGCACCGTGAGCAGAAACGAGGCGGGCAGCTCTACTTTTACGCGGGCCATCTTTAATGATGAATTAAAAATTATGAATTATGAGCTGGGAACTGAGTTCGTCGGCGGGGAGGCCTCAAAGGTAGAGCTGCGGCTGACCGATGATGGGTCGGCCACGCTGTTCGTGCCGGACCTGGATGAGCATTACCATTCGCGGCACGGGGCGCGGCAGGAGTCGCGACACGTGTTTATCGAAGCCGGGCTGCACCCCCTGCTGGCCCGCGCCGAGACGAGCCCGCAGGGGGGGCTGACTGTACTGGAAGTGGGCCTGGGTACCGGCCTGAACGCGCTGCTGACGCTGGAAGCAGTCCGTCCCGCTGGGGTACTCGTCCGCTACGACGGCTACGAAACCTATCCGTTGCCACCTAATATCCTGGCGGCACTGCAGGCGCAGTGGGCCGCTGAGCCGGCCCTGCTTTTGGCATACAAACAGCTGCACACGGCGCCCTGGAACGAAGCAACCGCACTAGATGATAGGCTTTGGCTGACTAAGATTCCGGCGCCGGTGCAGGACGCGGTTTTGCCGGCCGCGTACTACGACCTGATATATTTCGACGCCTTTGCCCCCGACAAGCAGCCTGAGTTGTGGACGGAGGCCGTTTTTGCCCGCCTCCACGCCGCGGCCGCGCCCGGCGCCGTGCTGGTCAGCTACTGCGCGCAGGGCCAGTTCCGGCGCAACCTGCGCGCGGCGGGCTGGCTCACCGAGAAGCTGCCTGGCCCGCCCGGCAAGCGCGAGATGACGCGGGCCCGTAAACCCCTTTAATTCAATTCACTGCCTCCTACTCACTGCCCCTATGCCGGCTGCCTCCGATATCGAGATTTACTGCCCGCACTGCCACTGGGAGCCCGACGGCGGGGCCCACTGGCAATGCCGTTGCGGCTGCATCTGGAACACGTTTGACACGGCCGCCGTGTGCCCGCGCTGCCGCTACCGCTGGGCCGACACCGACTGCCCGACCCTGCCGGGCGGCTGCGGGGCCACGTCGCCGCACATCGACTGGTATCATGGTCTGGCCGAGCAGGTAGCGGGTATGGTGGCGGAGGCGCTGGCCGTGCCGGCGGCCGTAGGTTGCGCGCAGTATGAGTATGAGTCGTAAATTTCTCGAAACCGAGGGCCCCGCTTGGGTAGCCGAGGGCCTTATCAGCGAAGAGCAGCACCGCCGCCTGCTGGCCCGCTACCCAGCCGGGGGGGCCGAGGCCGTGGGCCTGCTCCCCCTGCTGGGCGGCATCTTGGTGGGCCTGAGCGCGCTGAGCGTGGTGGCCGCCAACTGGCAGGGCCTGCCCGCCGCCCTGCGTCTGGCGTTGCTGCTGGGCAGCCTGGTAGGGGCTTATGCCGCCGGCAGCTACTTCCGGAGTCGCGGCAACTACGGCCTGGGCCACGGCCTGCTGGGGCTGGGCCTGATTTTGTTTGGGGCCAGCATCATTCTGACCTCGCAGCTGTACCAATTGGTGGGCTACGACGCCAGCGGCCTGCTGGCCTGGGCCGTGGCGGGCGTGGCCCTAACGTATCTGTACGGCAGCCGGCTGCTGTTTATACTGACCGTGGTTATCAGCGCGGGGGTGCAGGCCTACTGTGTGCAGGCGCTGGGCTCGTTCAGCTACGCCACGGCCCTGCTGCTGGCCCTGGGCCTGGGCGGGCAGTGGTGGCGCCGGCCGCAAGGGCTGAGCGGCAGCTTTCTGGCGGCCGGACTGCTCTGGCAGGCCGGGCTGCTGGTGGCGGCCCTGCACCTCAAAATCACCTGGTTTTTCGTTCCGGCCATGCTGATTTACGCCGCCGCCGACTGGCAGCGCGACCCGGCCGCCGCCCGCGCCGCCCAGAATCCGCC
>CAXUEM010000026.1:7107-9453 GCA_964249885.1 uncultured Hymenobacter sp.
GAATCCGCCGCTGGCCGCGGCCTACCTGTTCATGCTCGGCCTAGCCGTGTTCGGCGAAACCGAAAGCTACGCCGGCGAGCTGCGCGCGCCCGTGCTGCCCTACCTGCTGGCCCTGGCGGTGGTGCTGACTTTGTCGGTGGCGGGCAAGCGACGGCGGCAACGGCTGGCTTCTTTGCCCGACTGGCTACTGCTTTTACCTGGCTTTTATCTGCCCGGCGGCCTGCCGCTGGCCGTGGCTACGCTGGTGGTGCTGTACCTGCACGCGGGCTCAGTATTGGCGCGGGCCCAGCGCGCGGGCTCGTCTGAGCAGCTCACGCTGGGCACGGTGCTGTTTGTGGTGGCTACCATGCTGGCTTACTTCAAGCTGACCTGGGCTTTCCTGGATAAGTCCTTGTTCTTTCTGTTGGGCGGGGTGCTGCTGCTGAGCCTGAGCTGGTACCTGCGCCGCCGCAATCAATTAACTCAATTAAGAATGAGGAATGAAGAATGAGGAATCACGCGGGCGACCTTTGCATCAACTCTTCATTCCTCGTTCCTCATTGAAAAAGAACTGGCTGGCCCTGCTGGTAGGCGCGCAGGTGCTGTACGTGCTGGGCGTAGCCGCCGCCGGCTACGCCACCCAGGCCCTGGGCCAGCACCTAGTGCTCAGCACCCGGCCCATCGACCCGCGCGACTTGCTGTACGGCGACTTTGTGCGCCTACACTACGGCATTAGCGAGGTGCCCGGCCGCTTGTGGCGCGACCTGGCCACCCCGCCCCGGCGGCGCCAGCGCGTGTACGTGCTGCTGACCGCCGGCCCCGACAGCCTGAGCACGGCCATTGGCGTGTATGCCACCGCGCCCCGCCCCGCCGCCAATCAGGCCGTGCTGCGCGGCTGGGTAACTGACGTGTATCGACACTCATTGGGTTTGCGCTATGGCCTGGAGCGCTACTACGTGCCCGAAGGCAGCGGCCTACGCCTCGAAAAAGCCGGCCGCACCCGCCCGCTGCGCGTGAGCGTCAGCGTGGCGCCCTGGGGGCAGGCGCGCATCACCAGCGTGCGGTAGGCGGACGGCGCGCCGGTATAGAAAATAAAAACCCTGAACCCGGCCGCAAGGCTGAGTTCAGGGTTTTGCTTTTGATGATTGACAATCAATCTATTGGCTTACTGAATTTTGTATGTGATAGGCACCGTGTATTGCACGCTCACCTCGCGGCCGTTCTGCTTGCCGGGAATGAAGCGCGGCAAAGTCTTGATGGCGCGAATAGACTCCTCGTCCAGACCATAGCCCAGGCCTTTCACGATTTTCACGTCCACCACCTCGCCCTGGGCATTCACCACGAAGCTGGCGTAGAGCTTGCCCTCGATGCCGTTGCTGATAGCCCGGCCGGGGTAGCGCACCGCTTTCTGGATGGCATTCACAATGGCCGCTACGCCCCCGCCACCGGGCAGTTCGGGCATCTGCTCGACGTAGGTGTAGGGCGCGGCCGGCTTCACCGCTTCGCTGGTGACACTGGGCGTTTCCACCGGCTCGATAGCCTCCAAGTCAGGTTTGCCCGTTTCGGGCACATCAATGTTCTCGGTTCCGATGCGCCTGTCGCGCAGGTCCTCCACGTTGGGCGGCGTTTCAGTTACTTTCTCGTCACGCTCCACCTTGAAAGCCATATAGCGCGCTGTAGCCGCTGGCGGGGGCGGTGGCACCGGCCGGACGGGCGTCACCGGCGGGGGCGGCATTATCACCTCATCCGGCGTCACCGGCGGGGTAATGGTAATTATTTCCACAATGCGCTTGGGCGGAGCCAGCTCCACGGGGCCTTTCAGGTAAGCTGCCACGAGCGGAAACGAGATAAGCAGCACGAAAATGGTGCTGGCAATTACCAGGGCCCGCGATACGTGGCGCTGGTAGAGCGCGCGCAGCTCGTAGGCGCCGTAGCCTTTGTTGCGGCCGTCGAAGACGATGTCGTTGAAGCTGGCAGCGGCCAGCTGGGCGTTGGTCATCATGAGAGAAAGGATATCAGGTGAAAGACATCCGGCCAACGGCAGCTGTTACAGGCTTATTGTGAGCTAATTATAGGTAATAAATTATTTATTTTTCGCACAATTCCAGAACTGGCTTCACGTTCTGCCTGCTTGCCCAGCCGGCGCGAATGCGGGTTTCTGCCGAGGGCGCAGGGACGGTGTTCTGGAACGCAAAGGCAACTGGTACTACCCTTAAAACCAGTGCCCCCCTGCTGGCGTGAGGCAGGCGTGCAGGCGCACGTCGGTGGGCAGCACATCGGCCAGGGCCGGCACGGGCGGCTCAAGGAGCAGACTCAGGCCGATGAACAGGCAGTCCGGGCGGCACTGGGCCAGGAACCGGTCGTAGA
>CAXUEM010000026.1:9463-16120 GCA_964249885.1 uncultured Hymenobacter sp.
GGTGGCCGGCTGCATCGACAGCCAGCAGGGGCACGAGCACGGCGTCGAAGACGGCGGGCGGCACCTCGGTTTCGGGCGTGGCCGGCGGCTCCGGAATATCCCAGCGGTTGGCGGCCAGCAGGGTATTGGCGCGAAGCTCGTAGTGTTTCAGGCTCGCCTTATCGGCCTGCACCACCGGCGCGGCCAGGCGCAGCGGCGGCAGCTCGGCCCACACGCGGCGGATGATAAGCCAGGTGTCGGGCTCTTTTTTAGCCGCCAGCGGTAGGAAAACGTGCAGCCAGCGCCAATCAGCTACCGGAAAATGCTGGAACAGCTGCTCGGCCAGCCGGGCGCTGCGGCGGGCGGCTTCGGCCGGCGGCAGGGCCAGGCGGGTGGCCAGGGCCGCGCGGCGCAGGGCGGCTTTGGTGTTGGCTTCCACTAACCAGCTCTTCTTACTCCTCCAGCACCGTAAACTCCAGCGCGAGCGGCGCAAATGCCTCGAGCAGCTGCTCAAAGAACGCCGGGTTGTTCAGCAGAATGCTGAGCACGTTGTCGGTGCGCTCCTGCAGGCCGCCATCAGGAAAGAGCTTGTCTTTCAAGGCCGTGAGCTGGGCGTAGGCGGTTTCGTGTTTGGTTTCGGCGGCTTTGCTAAGGCGCTTTTCGAGGCCGGCCACGGCGGCGGCGGCTTTCTGGGCTTCGGCGGCCACGGCTTTCACCAGCGTGGGGTCGAGGCGCTGGGCCAGGGCGGCCACTTGGTCGAAGGCGGCTTTAAGCTGCGTTTGGACTGCGCTCAGGCTGACTTCCTCCTGGCCCAGCAGGGCGCCGACCTGCTTTTTCAGTTCCGGCAGGGGCTTGAACAGGTCGGCCACGTCTAGGCCCAGCTTGCGCAGCTTGCCGGCGTTGGCGCGGCTCAGGTACAGGGCCGAGTTGCGCAGCAGCACGATGGGGAAAACCACCTCATTGGCCGCGAAAACGCCCTTGAGCTGGCCCCAGTACGCCACCTCGGCCCCGCCGCCGATGTAGCACAGGTTGGGCAGCAGCAGCTCCTGGTACACCGGGCGCAGCACCACGTTGGGACTGAACTGCCCGGGGTGCTGCCGGGCCAGGGCCAGCAGTTCGGCCTGGGTGTGGCAGAGCCCGGTGCCGCGCACCGTGATTTGCACACAATCGGTGCCGGCCGCGTCGGGCTCCAGACGCTCGCGCTGGCCTTCCTCGGTGAGGAAAAACAGGTTGAGCGGGCGCGAGTACACCTGCGGCTTGTAGCCAGCCGCCTCCAGGCGGGCGTTGGTCGATTGCACGACGTGGTTCGAGGCCTGGGCCTGGATTTCGCGCTCCAGCACCGGCACCAGGGCTGGCTTGAGGTCGGCGCGGTCGGCGTCAAGGCAAACCAAGCCGTGGGCGCCAAATAGCTCGTTCACGAGCCGCAGCGTGGCTTCGCCGAGGGTTTTGCTTTCGCGGTAGGCAGCCAGCAGGGGGGCAGGCACCTCGGGCGGCAACTGGCTCAGCACCTGCGCTTCGAGGCCCGCGAGTGGCAGCCGGCCCACGGGGCCGCCGGTTTTTTCCGCCTGCCACTCGTAGGTTTTGCCGAAGAGGTGAAAGTGGTTGATTTCGGCGAAGTCGTGGTCTTCGCTGGCCAGCCAGTACACGGGCACGAAGTCGTTTTTCGGGTAGGCTGCTTTCAGGTCGCGGCAGAGCCGAATGGCCGAAATAATCTTGTAAACAAAGTACAGCGGGCCCGTGAACAAGGCCAGCTGATGGCCGGTGGTAACGGTGAAGGTGGTATCGCGCTCAAGTAAATCCAGGTTGGCCTGCACGGCGGCCGGCACCTGCTCCGGCGGCAGGGCCGCGTACTGCGCCCGCAGTGCCGTTACCAGGCGCTGCCGACTGGCCGTGTCGTAGCTGGCCTGCTTCTCCGAAATCTGCTCTTTGAACGAGGCCAGCAGGGGGGCGCGCCCATAGAATTCGGCCAGCGCCGGCGCCTGCTGGATATAATCGAGCACGAGGCCGGAAAAGGCGCCGGTATCGGCGTAGGACAACTGGCGGGCAATGGGCATGAGCGGGACGGGAGCAGAGAACGAGGGCGCAAAAGTCCGCACAAAACCCTGGCTCAGCCGCAAAGTTCTACCGGCCGCTCTATTGGTCGCCGCGGCCCGGGCGTTGGCCGCTTAGCTGGCCAGTTCGCCGTAGAGGTCAAAGTCTGAAGCGCTGGTGATTTTCACGCTGGCGAAGTCGCCCAGGCGCACGGCGGCGCGGCTGGCGGCGTCCACCTTCACCAGCACCTCGTTGTCGACCTCGGGCGAGTCGAACTCGGTGCGGCCCACGAAGTAGCCGCTTTCCTGCCGGTCAAAAAGCACCGGAAACGTCTGGCCGATTTTGGCCTCGTTCAACTCCAGCGCGATGCCCTGCTGCAGCTCCATAATCAGGTCGGCCCGCTCCTGCTTGAGCTCGGCGGGCACGTCGTCTACCAGGGTGTGCGAGTGGGTGTTTTCCTCGTGCGAGTAGGTGAAGATGCCCAGCCGGTCGAAGCGGGTTTGCTGCACGAAGTCGTAGAGCTGCCGAAAATCGTCCTCCGTCTCGCCGGGGTGGCCGGCGATGAGCGTGGTGCGCAGGGCAATGCCCGGCACGCGCTGCCGCATGGTATCGACCAGCTCCAGCGTGCGGCGCCGGCCGATGCCGCGGCGCATGATGCGCAGCATATTGTCGGAAATATGCTGCAGGGGCATGTCCAGGTACTTGCAGATGTTGGGGCGGCTGGCCATCACATCGAGCGCATCGAGCGGAAACTGCGAGGGATAGGCGTACTGCAGGCGTATCCAGCGGATGCCGGGCACGTCGGAGAGGCGCTGCAGCAGCTCGGCCAGCTTGCGCTCGCCGTAGGCCTGCAGGCCGTAGTAGGTCAGGTCCTGGGCAATGAGAATCAGCTCCTTGACGCCCAGGCCGGCCAGGCGGGTGGCCTCGCGCACCAGCTCGTCCATGGGCCTATCCACGTGCGAGCCGCGCATGAGCGGGATGGCGCAGAACGAGCAGGGACGGTTGCAGCCTTCGGCGATTTTGAAGTAGGCGTAGTGCTTGGGCGTGGTCAGCAGCCGCTCGCCCACCAGCTCTTTCTGGTAGTTGGCATTCAGGGTTTTGAGCAGCTGGGGCAGCTCCAGGGTGCCGAAGTAGGCATCGACCTGCGGAATTTCCACCTCCAGCTCGTCCTTGTAGCGCTGCGAGAGGCAGCCCGTCACGTAGAGCTTGTCCAGCCGGCCGGCTTCTTTCTCGTCAGCGTAGCGCAGAATGGTGTCGATGCTTTCCTGCTTGGCGTTGTCGATAAAGCCGCAGGTGTTGATAACCACGATGTTAGCGTCGCTTTTCTCGGCCTCGTGCGTCACCTCAAACTGGTTGGCCTTGAGCTGGCCCATGAGCACCTCGGAGTCGACTAGGTTTTTCGAGCAGCCGAGGGTGATGACGTTGACTTTATTCTGGGTTTGATTGCGAACCTTCATTTAATCACAGATGATGCGGATGGAGCAGGTTGCCCCAGATGCGAAATGGCTAGTTTGAATGCCGCTTGTTTTAACGCAGCGTGCTCAGCTTGAACTCGAAGCCGGGCAGCACGTCTTCGCCGCTCAGAGTTTCGTCGAAGGATTTGACGACGCTCACCGAGCCGTCGGCGCGGTAGATGCGGGCGGTTTCGGTTTTGGGGATGAGCAGCCAGACCAGCCGGCAGCCATTGTCGAGAAACTCCTGGGCCTTCTGCATCAGCTCCGATAAGGAATCAGAGGCCGAAAGCAACTCGACCACAAACTCCGGGCACAGGGGCGGAAACTTGCTCTGCTGCGCCTCGCTCAGGCTTTCCCAAGCGGCGCTGCTCACCCAGGCGGCATCGGGCGAGCGCACGGCGCCGCTGGGCAGGCGAAAACCGGTGGAGGAATCAAATACCACCCCCATGGCGGCATCTTCGGCCCAACGGTCAAGCCGGGACACAATTTTGGTGTTGCGGCGACCTGTGTCGCCTCCGGTTAGGGCCATGTATGTGATGGTGCCGTCGGGGCGGCGCTCAAATTTCAGCTCCCGGTTCAGCTGGCAGAAGTCGAAAAACTCGTCTTCGCTCATGCGCTGCAGGCGCTCGGCAAACTGAAACTGCATTCCCGGCTCCAGTTCCTGGTCGGGGGCGAGGGGCAGGACGATAGTCATAAAAGAGCAACCCGCGGAGGCCGCGATATAATTCAGCCGCAACCGGATAAACCGGTCGGCAGCGGCAAATTTACGACGCAGCCAGTCCCCGCCCGGGCCAGCAAGCCCCTGAACAGGAAAGCCGGCGGCGCCAGCAGGGGGGCGTTATCGGCTCAGCTCAGGCCAGGCAGCTTTAGCCTAGCGCCTCAAACTGCCGCAGAAACCGCACGTCGTTTTCCGTGAACAGGCGCAGGTCCTTAATCTGGTACTTGAGCATGGTGATGCGCTCGATGCCCATGCCCCAGGCGTAGCCGGAGTACTTTTCGGGGTCGATGCCGCAGTTTTCGAGCACGGCCGGGTCTATCATGCCGCAGCCCAGAATCTCGACCCAGCCCGAGTGCTTGCACACGTTGCAGCCGGCGCCGGCGCAAATCAGGCAGGTGATGTCGACCTCGGCGCTGGGCTCGGTGAAGGGGAAAAAGCTGGGCCGGAAGCGCACCTGCACCCGGTCGCCGAACATCTCCTGCACGAAATAATAAATCGTCTGCTTGAGGTCGGCGAAGCTCACACCCTCGTCCACGAACAGGCCCTCGACCTGGTGAAACATCATGTGGGCCCGCGCCGAAATGGCCTCGTTGCGAAACACGCGCCCCGGCACCACGCAGCGGATGGGCGGCTTTTGCGTCTCCATCACCCGCACCTGCACGTTGCTGGTGTGGGTTCTTAGGAGGTAATGAGGGGATGAGGTAATGGGGGGATGAGGTTCGTTGTCTGACCTCATCACCTCATCACTTCTCACCTCATCACTCTTCAAAAAGAACGTGTCCTGCATGTCGCGCGCCGGGTGGTTCTCCGGGAAGTTGAGGGCCGTGAAGTTGTGCCAGTCGTCCTCGATTTCGGGACCTTCCTCGACGTTGAAGCCGATGCGGGCGAACACGCGCAGCATTTCCTCGCGCACCAGCATCAGCGGGTGGCGGGTGCCGAGCTGGTTGGGCACCACGGGCAGGGTGTAGTCGAAGCCCGCACCCCCGGCTGGCTCACTGCCGGCTGTTTCCAAAATCTGCTGGGCCTCCTCGAAGCGGGCCTGGGCCTGCTGCTTGAGCTGGTTGAGCTGCTGGCCCACGGCACGGCGCTCCTCGGCGGGCACGGTTTTGAGCTGGTCGAACAGGTCGGCCAGCTGGCCTTTGCGGCCCAGGTAAGCCAGCCGGAACTGGTCGAGAGCGGCGGCGGTGCTGAGGTCGGCGGCCGCAAGGTCGGCCGCGAGCCGGGCAATGTTTTCGGAAAGCATGGGGCAAAGGTAAGGCCCGGCAGTGCACCCTATTTTCCGGGACTACGTATGGGGCCCGGACTCTTTTTATAACCCGTCTTTATTCTTAGCACCATGCTCCGCACCTTACTTATGCTTCTGGCCCTGGGTACGCTCCTGCTTATCGGCTCGGCCAATGTCGGCGCCCAGCAAACCCGGCCGGGCGGCCGCACCTCTGCGTCGGCCAGGGCCAAGGCCACCCCGGCCCGCACCCGCAGCAAGCTCACGCCCGGCATGCCGGTGCCGGCCACGGCCAAGCGCAGTTCGGCCAACGCGCCCGCTACCATCACCCCAACCACCGATGCCAACAACAATAATTCGGACACGCCTAACACGGTGAACGCCAACGGCAGCATCGGCTCGCAGGAGAAAGCCGACAGCAAAGGCCAAGGCGCCTACGCCGCCCCCGGCATGTCGGTGACGGTGCCCTCCAGCAAAAACGCCAGCTACGACGGGGCCGCGCCCCGCTCGCAGCGCCCCGGCAACACCCTCAAGTCCGGCGCCCGCAAGCAGTAAGCCGGCACTTAGTTAATCAAGCTCCGGCTCGATGCCTATTTCCTCCGCCCCTCCCCACGCGCTGCGCCGGGAAGGGCGGAGTTTTTTTATGCCTACAAACGCCAAAAAACGCGGCCAGCAGGGGGTAGCAAGCCCGCGCAGGAGCTTGAACCGGAAACCGGCACAGTTTTCGATTTCCGGGCTGGCATCTCCCACTTATTTCCGCGCGGCTGCCATGTTTCGTTCCCTACTGTCTCTTGCCTTGTCGGTTCTCGTGCTCAGCAGCGTTCAGGCGCAGTCAGACCCGGCCGCTAGTCCCCGGAAAGCCGCCGCGCAAGCCAGCCGCGCCGCCAAAAAAACCCAGCGCGCCGGCCGCAAAGCCGCCCGGAGCGTGGCTCGCAAGCCCGCCGCCAAACCAACCGTTATCAGCACCGTCGACGGCTGGCCGCCGCTCGACAGCACCAGCGTAGTGGCCAGCGCCACGCCGTCGGATGCGACCTACGGCGCTGGCCCCAGCGCCTCGCCCTACGGCCGCGACCACGTGTATGCCGGTCCCGGCATGCCGGTCAACATCCGCACGAGCAAAGTAGCCGTACCATACAGCGTGCGCCCGCCGCGCAAGTCGGCCCAGCTCGCCGGCACTACGCTTCGCAATGGTCAGTAGCCTTGCTTTGAAGGCTAGAGCGCCGGCCAGCAGGGGGTAGCCTGGTCGCTTACCC
>CAXUEM010000027.1:0-6860 GCA_964249885.1 uncultured Hymenobacter sp.
CCCGGGCACTGAATCCGGCGTCTTTGGCGGCCGCCGGCCGGCCCCGGCTGACTATGAATAGGCCGGCGACTCAAGCTGAGCGGTGTTCACTCCGGCGCGGGCACAGTAACTTGCCGCCCCGATGCGTACTGTCCTTTTACCTGGCAGGGCTTATTACCTCGCTATTGCCAGCCTTGCATTTCTGTTCGCCCTGACCTTGCCCCACCGCATTGAGCACTTTGATGATGCTTGGTGCACCGAGCAAACCTACTGGCTGCTGAAAGAGGGCCGGGTGCGCTCCGAGATGTTCTGGGGCATTAATTTCTGGCACGAGCGGCTGTACGTCTTTCACAAGGCTTTCGTGTACGCGCAGGCCCCGGTGCTCTGGGCACTCAATTTCAGCGTGGTCGGCGCCAAGCTGACCTCGCTGCTCTTTGCCCTGGCAGGTTTGGGCTTGCTGCTGCGCTATTTCCGCGGGCAGGCCGAAGCGCAGCTGCTGGCCGCCGCGCTGTACCTGGGCTGCGGCACGCTGATGCTGTTTGGCTTTGACAACCGCCCCGACACCATGGCCATGGCTGCCGGCTTTGCCTCCTTTCTGCTCTTAAGCCGCCCCCGCCTACCCACTGGCCGACTGGTGCTGGCCGGGGTGCTGGCCGGCGTGGCCGTGCTGGCCCACCTCAATGGGCTGATTTACCTGGCTGCCGGCTTTCTGTGGCTGCTGGGGCAGCGGCAGTGGCGCCCGGCCCTGGACTTCGGGCTAGTGGGCGCGCTCACGGCCAGCCTGTACCTGCTCGATGCCCTGCTGGATGGCCGCCTCGACCGGCTCGTGTACCAGTTCGTGCACTACCACTCCGCCGCGTCCAACCACGGCTGGGCCAGCAAGCTGGCTGTGATGAGCCAATACCACCGCACTTTTTTTCACAGCGAAGGCGAGGCTTTTTTGACGGCGTTGCTGCTGCTGCTGCTGCTCGTGCTGGCCTTGCGGCCGGCCACCCGCCCGGCCCTGAGCCCGGCGCTGCGCTACCTGCTGCTGCTGCTGGCCTTGTTCTGGCTGCTCACCAAAAGCAACACGGCCTACTACTTCCTGCTTTTCCTGCCCTTCATCGTGGTGGTCATTGCGGAGTATGCCGTGGCGGCCGCGCCGCGTTTCGTGGTCTGGCAGCGCGGGGCGGTGCTGGGCCTGCTGGGGCTGTACCCGCTGGGGGCCGGCTTGCGGGCCGCCGCCCTGCTGCGCGAAAACCATTCCTATCCCGATACCGCCACCGAAAATGCCCGGCTGGCCCGCTATATGCCCCGGCGCGGCAGCATTGCCATTGTGCCACTCGACTTTTTCTTCAACGAAATCAGCCACTACCGCCTGCGCACGCTGACGCTCTACGCCATGCGCAACACCGAGCAGTACCAGGATACGCTCTCGGTGGCCGGGTTTTTCACCCTGGCGGCCCAGGACTCGGCCGAGTACATCGTGACCGACCACCGTCGGCGCAACTTTGTGTTTTATGTGCCCCGCAGCGCCCCCGGCCGTATCGGCGCTTACACCCGCGTGTACCGCGACGCCTGGCACAGCGTGTATCAGCGCACCGGGGGGCGTTGAAAGCCGGGCGCTTTATACTTTGCTATGTCCGTAATCTATTGTCCAAGAACCCGATTGGGACCCGTGTAAATGACCCCAATTACTTCTGAAATACGTTTTTTAGCCCGATGGGGCGGTTGGCTGGTGGGGTTGTACGCCGTTTTCGGGCTGTTCTTTGACTTAGCCGGACTCTCGCTGCGCCAGTGGGATGAGGCCCGGCTGGCCGTAGCCGCGCTGGAAATGACCCAGGGCGAGAATTGGCTTGTCACCACGTTCGGCTTCGAGCCCGACCTGTGGAACACCAAGCCCCCGCTCATGGTCTGGCTGCAGGCGGGCCTCATCCGCCTGATTGGTCCTACGGAGTGGGCTATCCGCCTCCCGGCTGCTTTGGCCGCCCTCACGTCGATTGGCCTGGTGTACTGGTTTCTGGCCCGGTGGCTGCACCGCCCGCTGGCCGGAGTGCTGGGGGCTTCGGTGCTAGTGGCCGCGCTAGGCTTTATGGGTGAGCACCACGGCCACACCGGCGACTACGATGCCCTGCTTACGCTGGCGCACTGCGTGGCCGGCCTCTCGCTGCTGCTACTGTTGGAAACCGACCGCCAGTACTGGTGGCTGGGGGTGGGCGCGGGGCTTATCATGGGCACGCGCACCAAGGGCGTGGCGGCGCTGCTGCCTTGGCCGGGCATTGCACTCTACTGCTTGGCGCATGAGCGGGGGCGCCGGCTGCTGCGGCGGCCGGGGTTCTGGCTGGTGGCGCTGGGCTGGCTGGCCACGGCTGCCGGCTGGTATGTGCTGCGCGAACAGCAGGCGCCTGGCTACTGGCAGGCCATCCACCTGAATGAGCTGGGCGGCCGGTTTGCCACCACCCTGGAGGGGCACGACGAAACCTGGTACTACTACCTGGCCCGCATGATAGAGGCCAAGTTTTTGCCCTGGACCTACTTGCTGGTGTTCGTGGTGCCCTTCGCCCTGCGCCACCCCGATGCCCGGGCCCGGCGGGTGGCTTGGTTTGCCTTCAGCTGGGCGCTGGGCTTGCTGCTCGTGCTGACCTGCGCCAAAACCAAGATTGACTGGTACCTCGCGCCGGCCTATCCCTGGCTGGCCATGCTTATCGGGCTGGGGGCCCCCCGGCTGGCCGCGCGTCTGCTGGGCCGGGCCGCTACGCCCAAAGCCTACCTGGCCCTGCGGGTGCTGGTGGCGGCCCTGGTGGTGCTGCCCCCGCTCTTCACTATTCGCTACGAGATACGGCGCAAGTGGCGCGACGCCAACGATTTCGATATGCGGCCCGGCTACGGCCTGCGCGCGCTACGCCGGGAGGCCGCGCCGCCCGCCCCACTCTCTGTCGTGGCCACGCCCGGCTTTAACACGTCGTTGCGGCCACCCACGGCGGTGGGTGGTACGCCCGGCTACAACGCGGCCCTGCGCTTCTACGTGCTGGCGTACCCGCGGCCCATCCGGGTCATTGCGCCCGCCGAGATTATGGCGCTCCGGGGCCCGGGCTACGTACTAACGGCCAACCCGCTCGATTCGGCGCGGGTGCGGGCGGCTTTTCCGCAGGCGCCGCGCCGGGCGGTGGGGCGCTACCCCTGCTGGCTCTGGACCCTGCCCGCTCCCGGCCGTTAAAGGTTCGGCGCCCTTTTCTTATGCTTTCTCTCCTGACCTTATATGGCTACCAAAGACGATAAGCCGGCCGTTATCAATATCAAAAACCGCCGCGCCAGCCACGAATACACGTTTTTGGCCAAGTACGACGTGGGCCTGATGCTGCAGGGTACCGAGATAAAGAGCATTCGGGCCGGCGAGGCCAACCTGCAGGACGGCTACTGCCTCTTCCACACCGACGGCTCGCTCTGGATTCATAACCTGCGCATCGCGCCTTATACCCAGGGCACTTACAACAACCACGACCCCATGCGCGAGCGCAAGCTGCTGCTCACCAAGCGCGAGCTGCGTCAGCTGGCCGGCAAAAACGAGGAGCAGGGCCTGACCATCATCCCGCTGCGCCTGTTCGTGAACGACCGCGGCTTTGCCAAGCTCGAAATTGCCCTGGCCAAAGGCAAAAAGCTCTACGACAAGCGCGAGGACATCAAAGCCAAAGACCAGAAACGCGAGATGGACCGGCTGCGCGAGTTTTAGGCGCGCCGCCTGCCGTTTATTTGCTGCACCATCTCTCACTTTGCGAACGTCTTACTTTGAACCACGGCATCTGCGCGCTGAGCGCCATTCCCGTCCGCGCCGAGCCCTCTGACCGCGCCGAGCTGGTCACGGAGTTGCTATTTGGGGAGTGCTACACTGTTTTGCTGACCCAGGAAAGCTGGCTGCACATTCAGATTGCAGCCGACAACTACCTGGGCTGGATAGACTTCAAGCAGCACCTGCCCGTCGCGCCCGACTACTTCCAGGCCTGGCTCGGGCAGGACCACCCCCGCGTGCTCGACGTGGTGCAGATGGTATCGGATGCGGCCACGCGCCAGCCCGTCACGCTGGGCTGCCGCCTGCCCTTCTTCGACGGCATGACCCTGCGCGTGGGCAGCCGGCAGCTGTTCTATAATGGCCCCGCCACCAATCCGGCGCAGCCAGCAGGGGGGGAGCGCCAGGCCGCGCTGCTGCGCAAAATGGCCCTGACCTACCTCAAGGCGCCCTACGTGTGGGGCGGCAAAAGCATCTTCGGCCTCGACTGCTCCGGCCTCATGCAGCAGCTCTTCGGCCTGCTGGGCGTGCAACTGCCCCGCGATGCCCGCCAGCAGATAGCCTACGGGCAGCCCGTGCACTTTGTCTCCCAAGCCCAGCCCGGCGACCTCGCCTTCTTCGACAACGCCGACGGCGCCATTGTGCACGTAGGCCTGGTCTTGGAAGAAGGCCTGATTCTGCACGCCCACGGCGAAGTGCGCCTCGACCCGCTCGACCACAACGGCATCTTCAACCGCGACCGGCAGCGCTACTCCCACAAGCTGCGGCTGCTCAAGCGAGTGCTCGAATCATAAGGAAAAAGGCGGTCAGCATGAGGTTTGCCATAGCCTCGTTCTAAAACGAACTTAACCCCGCTGGCCTTGTTTATACCGCCGGAATCACCTAGCTTTCGGCGGGTTAGATTCATCCTTGTGGCAAGTATGGACCAGAAAGTATTAGTCTTGAACGGTGACTACACCGCCATTACCTTGTGCAGCGTGCAGAAGGCCTTCGTGCTGCTGTTCCTGGACAAGGCCGAGATGATTGCCAAGTCCGACCACGGCACCCTGCGCACCATCTCCACCTCGTACCCCAAGCCCAGCATCATCCGGCTGCAGCGCTACGTGCGCGTGCCCTACAAAGGCATTGCCCTCAGCCGCCACAACATCTTCAAGCGCGACCATTTCGAGTGCCAGTACTGCGGTTCGCTCAAGCAGCTCACGCTGGACCACGTGCTGCCCCGTTCCCGCGGCGGCGAATCCAGCTGGACCAACCTGCTCACCGCCTGCGCCCGCTGCAACCACGCCAAAGGCCACCGCACCCCCGCCGAGGCCGGCCTCACCATCCGCCAGCAGCCCAAAAAGCCCACGCTGGCCGGCTTCCTGAAGCTCTCCGCCGGTACCATCGACCAGAACTGGCACGCGTATTTGAATTGATAAAAGGAAGAGTTAAAAGTTACAACCCCTGGCTACCATTGCGGCGGCCAGGGGTTTTTAACTTTTAACTCTTCCCTTTTAACTGATTTACGCGCCGGCCTTCACAAACTCTAGCAAGTCCTTATTGAGCTTGTCCTTGTCGGTGATGAACAAGCCGTGCGGGGCGCCCGAGTACTCAATGAACTCGGAGTGCGGCACGAATTCCTTCATGCGCTCGCCGCTCACCGGGGCCGGCACGGTGGCGTCGCTGCTGCCGTGAATGACCAGCGCGGGCACCTGGATTTTTTTCAGGTCGGCGCGGAAGTCGGTGCCGGCAAAGGCTTTCACGCACTCCACCGTGGCGCGGGGAGAGGCAATCTGGCAGATGGCCTGCATCCAGTCCAGCGTGGGCTGGCTGACGCCTTTATGCAGCACCCCGCCGCTGAAAAAGCTCTTGCCAAACGTCGCCAGAAAGCCGAACCTGTCTTCCTCAATCTGCTTTATCATGCCGTCGAACTGGGCCTGCGGTACGCCGTCGGGGTTGTCGTCGGCCTTAAGCAAAAACGGCGTTACGGACGATACAAAAACCACTTTGCTTACGCGGGCGCCGTTGTGCCGGCTCATGTAGCGGGCCACTTCGCCGCCGCCCATCGAGAAGCCCACCAGCGTCACGTTCTGCAGGTCCAGCTCGTCGAGCACGGCCTTGAGGTCATCGGCGAAGGTATCGTAGTCGTAGCCGTCCCAGGTTTTGGTGCTCTGGCCGAAGCCGCGGCGGGTGTAGGCTACCACGCGCAGGTTGTGCTTGGGTAACTCGCCGAGCTGGTATTCCCACATCTCGTGGGTGGCGGGCCAGCCGTGAATCAGGACGACGGCCTGGCCCTGGCCCTGGTCGGTGTAGTGCAGCTTCACGGGTTGGCCATTGGCATCGGGGCCGGCGGTGATGTAACTCATCAGAGGAAGAAATAGCGGGTGAATGATTCGGTGATTGGTTTTAAACCCTACGGTAGGGCCGGGGTTGTAGATGGAAGCCGGCCGGCCGATGCCAAAATCTTATATACCCCCTGCTGGCCTTGCCGGCCCGCATAATACCCCCTGCTGGCCGGCCCGGCGGCCGTGCATTGAATCAGTTTCGGTTCGGTGCCGTTGAGGCCGGTACCTTTGTCTCTCTATCCCCACCCTGTTTTTCCTTTATGGCTCAGCCCACGCTGCCCCGGTTTGCCCCGCCCCGCTCTTTTTACGCCGACCTCAAAGCCCGCACCAACGCTTATTTCGAGCAGAATAACAAGACACCTACCGGCGGCATGGCCATCTGGCTCAAGGCCGTGGTCCTGATTGCCGCCTTCGCGTTTTTCTACGTTCACCTCGTCTTCTTCCGGCCCGAATCGAATTGGCTGGCCCTGCTGGAGTGCCTGCTGCTGGGCGGCTCCATTGCCGCCATCGGCTTCAACGTGATGCACGACGGCTCGCACGGCTCGTTCTCCACGTCCAAGGCGCTCAACGGCTTCGCGGCCTTCACGCTCAATGTGATGGGCGGCAGCTCCTTTATGTGGAACGCCAAGCACAACGTGGTGCACCACACCTACACCAACATCGACGGGCACGACGACGACATCGACATCCGGCCGTTCATGCGCATGACGCCCGACCAGCCCAAGCACCCGCTGCACAAGTACCAGCACTTTTATTTCTGGTTCTTGTACTCCATGCTCTATATCGCCTGGATT
>CAXUEM010000027.1:6870-16054 GCA_964249885.1 uncultured Hymenobacter sp.
GGACTACCAGAAGTACTTCACCAAGAAAATCGGCGACTTGCCCTATAAGCCCATGACTCTGACCGACCATCTCGTGTTCTGGGGCTTCAAGGCCATCAATCTGATTCTCTACATCGTGCTGCCCATCTACATGCTGGGCTTCCTGCCCTGGCTCGTGGGCTTCCTGGTCACGACCACCTTCGCCGGCCTCATCACCAGCCTGGTGTTTCAGCTCGCCCATACCGTCGAGGACACGGCCTTCCCCACGCCCCACGCCGTCACGAACAAGCTGGAGGATGAGTGGGCTATCCACCAAGTGAAGACCACCGCCAACTTCGCCACCGACAACCGCCTGATTTCCTGGCTAGTCGGCGGCCTGAACTTCCAGGTCGAGCACCACCTGTTCCCCAAGATTTCACACGTGCATTACCCCGCCATCAGCCGCATCCTCCAGCAGGTCTGCGCCGAGCACAACGTGCCCTACATCAACTACCCCAAAATGCGCTACGCCGTGGCCTCGCACGTGAGCTTCCTGCGCCAGATGGGCCGAGCGTAAGGCTTTCTTTGAATATTGAAAAGCCTCTCCCGCAAACTGCGGGAGAGGCTTTTTTGTAGCTTTGGCAGCCACGAATTGATTCTGATAAGCGAAATGAACCTCAATCAGATAGTGAATAGCATTATAGGGCGTACATCATCCACTAATGTTAATATTGTAGAGAAGGTGCACTTCGATGGTAAACACTTTAAGAAAGTGGTTTATGTAGAAGATAGTGCTCACAATAAGAAAATTCGTGTTGAGCGAATGAACGCTATGTTCCCAAGTGAAGCGAAGATCAAAACTCAAAATGAGGGATATAGATTTTGCTTCAGGCTTGATTTACAGTGTAGGCCTGCTGGCATGACGTTTAGTGAGCTAATTGATGCAGCTTCCTACAACAAAAATTATAGCGCATATACTATTTTGAGCCGCCCTCAAAGTGTAAAGATTTATGGTCCATATGATGATGGTGCGCGCACAAAGTACTTAGGTTACAGGCTCCGCAATTGGTTACAGATTGAACCAGAGCACGTAATAAATGGAGAAATTGATATTGATTATGCTAGGCAATCAATAAAAGTATTTCCAGTAGAGTTCTATAATGTTTATGAGTTGTATGAAATTGATTTTGCGAAGCAAGTCTCACAATCTATTAGCCTCAGAAAGGAGGTATTTAAGGTTTCTGAATCTGAATCAAATAAATTTATACAAGATATCCTCAAACGTGAAGTAATAATATTCTTGAAAGAGTGTAGTAGAATGCTTTCACCAAAGTAATGCCGTAATCCACCCTGTTTGAGTTCGCATGCAAGATTCAGTTGCGTAAATAAAGCAACAACTTGCGTACAAAAACCCGTACCTTTGCGGCCCTGCCAGGGTGGCAGGCCTGCTAGCTTCTTCGCTCTCAGGTACTTTACTAAAACGCGAACCGGCCTTGAGCTTCAGCCGGAGAGCGAATCAGGAAGCTCGAACCGCGATTATGGCTGAGATGGCCGACGACAATTTTGATTGGGACAATGTAGCAGCCACCGGCTTCGGCGGTAACTACTCGCCGGAGCAGCGCGCCGAAATGGAGGCGATGTACGGCAACACCCTTACCACGGTGCAGGAAGAAGAAGTGGTACGCGGCGTAGTAGTCGGCATCACCGACCGCGATGTGATTCTGAACATCGGCTTTAAGTCCGACGGCCTGGTGTCCATCACCGAGTTCCGCGACCTGCCCGACCTGAAAATCGGCGACGAGGTCGAGGTGTTCATCGAAGACCAGGAAGACATCAACGGTCAGCTGGTACTGAGCCGTAAGAAGGCTAAAATCAAGCAGGCCTGGAAAGCTATTTACGACGCCCTGGAGCTGGATACCATCCTCGAGGGTGTGGTGAAGCGCCGGACCAAAGGCGGTCTGATTATGGAGCTGGACGGCGTAGAAGCCTTCCTGCCCGGCTCGCAGATTGACGTGAAGCCCATCCGCGACTTCGACATCTACGTCGGTCGCCGCATGGAAGTGAAGGTGGTGAAAATCAACGCCGCTTTCGACAACGTGGTTGTTTCGCACAAAGTCCTCATCGAGAAGGACCTGGAGAAGCAGCGCGAAGCCATCCTCAACAACCTGGAGAAAGGCCAGATTCTGGAGGGCAACATCAAGAACATGACCAACTTCGGCGTGTTCATCGACCTCGGCGGTGTCGATGGTCTGCTGCACATCACCGATATCTCCTGGGGCCGCATCCAGCACCCCTCGGAGGTGCTCACGCTGGACCAGAAGCTCAACATCGTGGTGCTCGACTTCGACGAGGCCAAGAAGCGTATCTCGCTGGGTCTTAAGCAGCTCACGCCCCACCCGTGGGATTCGCTGCCGGCTGACCTGCAGCCAGGCTCGAAAGTGTCGGGCCGCATCGTGAACGTGGCCGACTACGGCGCCTTCATGGAAGTGGTGCCGGGCGTCGAGGGCCTGATTCACGTTTCGGAAATGAGCTGGAGCCAGCACCTGCGCAACCCGCAGGACTTCATCAAGCAGGGCGACACGGTTGAGGCGCAGATTCTGACCCTGGACCGCGAAGACCGCAAGATGAGCCTCGGCATCAAGCAGCTGACCGAAGACCCGTGGACCCGCGGTGACTTCGGCGGCAAGTACGCCGTAGGCACCAAGCACAACGGCCTGGTGCGCAACCTGACCAACTTCGGCCTGTTCGTAGAGCTGGAAGAGGGTGTGGACGGCCTCGTGCACGTGTCGGACCTGTCGTGGACGAAGAAAATCAAGCATCCTTCGGAAGTGGTGAAGGTGGGCGACAAGCTCGACGTAGTAGTACTGGAGCTGGACCTCGGCTCGCGCCGCTTGGCTTTGGGCCACAAGCAGCTGGAAGAAAACCCCTGGGATACCTTCCAGACGGTGTTCACGCCCGGCTCGACGCACCGCGCCACCATCACCGAGAAGTCGGACCGTGGCGCTGTTCTCGAACTGCCCTACGGCATCGAGGGCTTCGCTTATCCGAAAGGCTTGGTGAAGGAAGATGGCAGCAACGCCGAAAACGGCGAGGCGCTGGACTTCAAAGTGCTCGAGTTTTCGAAGGAGGACCGCCGCATTGTGCTCTCGCACACGGCCGTTTACAACGCCGCCGAGGACACGAGCAAGAACACGAACAGCAAGTTCCAGAAGAAAACCAACGCCAAAGGTGGTGACACCCAGGGCGAAGGCAAGATGAGCGACCTGAAGAAAGGCCAAGGCGAAGACAAATCGACCCTGGGCGACCTCGACGCTCTGAGCGCGCTGCGCGACAAGATGATGGGCACCGAGCGCCAGGCCGGTGAGAACAAGCTGAAGGCGCAAGCTGAAGCCCAGACGCCCCTGGCCGGCGACGCGCCGGACAACGCCGAGATTCAGGGTGCTTAAGCGGTCCTTGAGTCAGGAGTAAGAGAAAGCCCCGAGCCGGAAGGTTCGGGGCTTTTTTGTTGGTGAAGCCCGGGCCAGCAGGGGGTGTGAGGCCGGGCAGAGTCGTCCAATTGCAGACTGCTTGGTTTGTGAGTAGCCAGCAGGGGGTGGCGCCGTTTTGGGGTGCCGCGGCAGGCTGCCAGCTAAAAGAAGAAGCCTCATGCGTTCGGGAGTGCCTTTTTCGCCCGCAGGCTTGCCCGTCCCGGTACAAATCCCTACCTTTGCCCGCCCAAGGCCCACCAGGTGACGTGACCGAGTGGCTAGGTAGAGGTCTGCAAAACCTCCTACAGCGGTTCGAATCCGCTCGTCACCTCTGCTTATCTGCCCCGCCGCTTTTCACGAAGCGGCGGGGCTTTTTTGTGGGTTTCAGACCGCTGCGGCGTGGTTTGCGTAAGGCTATGCCTACATTGCCGGCCCGGCCGGGCGCCTGCGCGGTGGCCGGGGCCTTCCTTTCTTTTGCCTGAATCCATGAAAATTATTGACCTCCGCACCATGCGCGGGCCGAGCTACTGGTCTGTGAAGCACAACCGCCTGATTGTAAGCCGCGTGGACCTGGGCGAGTTTGCCGGTCGGCAGAGCGACACGGTAGCGGGGCTGCCCGAGCGGCTGAGTGCCCTGCTGCCCGGCCTGGGGCAGCCCCGCCCCGAGCGCCCGGCCACCACGGCCAAGCAGCGCGCCAAAAATCAGCCCCTGACCCGTGAGCTGCTCGAAGACGGCGAGCCGCTGGGCCACGTGATTGAGCACGTGGCGCTGGAGTTGCAGCGCCTGGCCGGCATGCCGGTGTACTGGGGCAAAAGCTACCCCTCGCGCGATGCGGGCGTGGAGTACGTGGTGTTTGAGTACCAGGAGGAGCGGGCCGGGCGCTTCGCCGCCGAGTCGGCGGTGGCGCTGGTAGAGGCGCTTTGCAAAGGCGAGGAGTACAGCCTGAGTCCGGTTATTGCCGAGCTGCATGACATTCGGGAGGACGAATATTTCGGGCCCAGCACGCAAAGCATCGTGACGGAGGCGGCCATGCGCAACATTCCGTACATCCAGCTCAAGAACAGCTCGATTATTCAGCTCGGCTACGGCGTCAACCAGAAGCGCATCTGGGCCACGACGACCAGCAACACCTCGCACGCGGCGGTGGAAGTGGCCGGCAATAAGAACCGCACCAAGGCCATGCTCAAGGATGCGGGCGTGCCCGTGCCCAAGGGCGCCACGGTGTACGGCGAGGAAGGTCTGCGCGAAGCCATTGAGGAGCTGGGCTTTCCGATTGTGACCAAGCCGCTGGACGGCAACCACGGCAAGGGCGCTACCATCCGCATTATGAACTGGGACGACGCCGTGGCGGGCCTGGCGGCGGCCAAGGCGTATTCGCGGGCGGTGATTGTCGAGCAGTTTATCGAGGGCGAAGACCACCGCATTCTGGTGGTGAACGGCAAGCTGGTGGCCGCCGCCCGCCGCACCCCGGCCGCCGTGACCGGCGACGGCAAGCGCAGCATCACGGAGCTGATTGAGGAAGTAAACCAGGACCCGCGCCGCGGCATCGGCCACGAAAAGGTGCTCACCAGCATCAAGGCCGACCAGCACACGATAGACTATCTCAAGGTGCAGGGTCTGACCCTGGAGTCGGTGCCCGAATCCGGCCAGACTATCTATCTGAAAACCACGGCCAACATCAGCACCGGCGGTACGGCCACCGACGTCACCGACCTGATGCACCCTTACAACGTGCTGCTGGCCGAGCGCGTGGCTGGCACGGTGGGCCTCGACATCTGCGGCATTGATATGCTGACCAAGGACATTGCCATTCCGCTGAATGAGACGCGCGGCGCCGTGATTGAGGTGAATGCCGCGCCCGGCTTCCGTATGCACATTGCCCCGGCCGAAGGGCTGCCGCGCAACGTGGCCGCGCCGGTGGTAGACATGTTGTTTCCGCCCGGCAGCACGGCCCGCATCCCGATTATCGCCATCACCGGCACCAACGGCAAAACCACCACCACCCGCCTGATTGCGCACATCGTGGCGGCGTCGGGCGCGAAAGTGGGCTTCACGACGACGGACGGCATCTACATTCAGGGCGTGCAGCTGCAGAAGGGCGACTGCACCGGCGGCGTCTCGGCCGAGTTCGTGCTCAAGGACCCCACGGTGAACTACGCGGTGCTGGAAACCGCCCGCGGCGGCATGCTGCGCTCGGGCCTGGGCTTTCATACCTGCGACGTGGCCGTGGTGACGAACGTGGCCGCTGACCACCTCGGCCTGCGCGACATCAACACCGTGGAGGAAATGGCCCAGGTGAAGGGCGTGCTGCCCCGCACGGTGCGCAAGAATGGCTGGGCTGTCTTGAACGCCGACGATGACTTGGTATATGCCATGGCCCAGACCGTGGACTGCCGCGTAGCCTTGTTCAGCATGAATGAGCACAACCCGCGCATTCAGGAGCACGTGGCCCACGGCGGTGTGGCGGCGGTGTACGAGGAAGGCTACGTCACGATTTACAAAAACTCCTACAAGCTGCGCATCGACCGGGCCGTGGAGTTTCCGGTCACGCTGGGCGGGCGCGCGGGCTTCAACATCGAGAACTCCCTGGCCGCCGCCCTGGCCTGCTACGTGGCCGGCTTCGACCAGGACCTGATTAAGACGGCGCTGCGCACGTTTGTACCCTCGGGCACGAAGACGCCGGGGCGCATGAACTCCTACAAGTTTCCCAAGTTCGAGGTTATCGTGGACTACGCCCACAACACGGCCGGCATCACCAAGCTTGCGCAGTTTATGGAGGCCACGCCGGCTACGCGCAAAATCGGCGTCATCTCCGGCCTTGGCGACCGCCGCGACGAGGATACGCTCAGCTTCGCCCGCATTGCCGGCCGCATCTTCGACGAAATAGTGCTGCGCCAGAACTATGACCTGCGGGGCAAAACCGCCGAGTACCTGCGCGAAATCATGGAGCGCGGCCTGCGCCTCGACAAGCCCGACCTGCCCATCACCTACATCGAGGACGAGATGGATGCTGTGGACCACATTCTGCACCACTCGCCCGAGGGCTCAGTGATTCTGCTGCTGACCGAGGACATTTCGGCCACGCTGCAAAAGCTGGATGAGTTTGAGAAAACGGTGTAGGCTATTCCCAAAACCGACAAGTAAGCAAGCCAAACCGGCCTTATCCGCAGAGCGGATGAGGCCGGTTTGGCTTGTCGGCCTTCGGTGCCGCCGGTGCCGCTTCGCCCGGGCCAGCAGGGGGTGGCTGCCGCTGCTACCCCCTGCTGGCTCCGGCAGAGTTGCAGGAATTGGCCGTGTTTGCTAGCTTCACGCCCGGGCAGCCGGCGTACTTCTTCGTTGCCCCGTATTTGTTTATGAAGGCTGGTCGTAGTTTGCTTTCGGGGGCTTTGCTGGCTTTAACGTCCCTCAGCCAGGGCTTGGCGCAGGACGTGGAAAAGAAGGCTATTCCGGTGCGCTTGCTGCTCGGCGGGGCGCTGGAGCTGGGCGGCGACCGGGTGGCCGAGGTGTACTTCACCAACGGCAACACCCAGTCGGTCAGGGCCGGTCAGGGCGGCTCCGTGGCCGTGGGCGCCGAGTTTGCGGTGCCGCAGCTGGAGCGGCTGCGGCTGCGCGCTACGGTGGGCTATAAGTACGTGACCACCGAAGCCGACAACGCCCACATCCGCCTGACCCGCGTGCCCGTACAGCTCACCGGCAACTGGATGCTAACCGACCAGTTGCGCGCCGGGGCCGGCGTGGCCCTGCACCGTGGCATTAAATTCACGGCCGATGGCATCGGGCCGGATATTACCTTCAAAGGCGCCGCCGGCCCTACGTTTGACCTCGCCTACCGCGGCATCGGCCTCATGTACACGGCCATGAGCTACACCGACCAGTTTGGGAAAAAGTACGCGGCCAATGCCTTCGGTCTGGCGTTTACGGGCGTGCTGCCGCGCCGGTAAGCTGCTCGGCCAGTAAAGCCGCGCAGATACCTTAACTACCTGATAGCCTAAGATAAGCTATGAGGAACATCGGCTCTGTTCGGACTGCGAATGGAGCCATCCAGGCTTCCGGTTCGCCGTTGCGTATTCGGTTTCCTTCCTAGGCTAGGACGCTACGTGCTACGTGCAGTCGTAAGCTGAAATGACTAGTGTTCCGTTTTTGTGGATGGTAAGTTGCAGTTCCTGGGTAGCACTATCGCCGTCAAGCCCGCAGCTGAAGGTATACACGTTGCCTTTGCGGGACAGCAGCCGGGGCTGAATTATTTTCTTGGCCTCGTAGCCGGCGTATTGGCTTATCATATGGTGGTACACCTCATTAAGTGCCAACTGCCGAAACGTGTACTGGTGGTCGAAACAGCTGTCGAAGCTCGTCATGGTGTACGTGGCGTTGGCGTACTCCGTGATGTCCTTGAGGGCGTATTCGCCCGGCCGGCTTTTGGCCTTTACCAATTCTTTTTCTGAGCGGCTGCTTTTTAAGGTGCCCAGCAAATCAATGTAAGGCATGCCGTCGTGGGTTTTGCGGATGGTTGGCCGGCGGGTGGTCAAGTCGGAACTGAACAGGTAGCCCGTGTAGGCTGGCGTGGTTACTTTCACCCAATCGCCGGGCAACGCCAGGCCGGGCCCAACGCGTTTTACCTCGTTCGAAACCACCGTTTGCTGCGCCTGCACGGCTACTCCCAGCGGGAGGCGGCGCGCTACTTTAGAAGTGAAAGAAGGAGTCTCGTGCAAGTCGGCTCCCACAATTGCCACCACGAAGAAGGTCGTGCCGGGCTTTGTTGCCTCAGGCGCCCAGGCGCCCGAAACGGTACTTAGCAGCAGGCCGAACAGTAAGTGTTTCATAAGCGGCGAGCAGCCAGCTACTTCAGCGTGAACGTCGTTTTGCCCATCAACTGGCCGCTCTCATACACTTCCACCGTGTGCTGGCCTTTTTTGTACTCGGCGCCCTTGGCGTAGAGAAACTGCACCTGCTGGTTCGTGTTGTCAAACACGATGTCCTGCTTTTGGGTGTAGAAGGCCTCCTGGCCGTCGATGGTAAAGGTGCCGCCGCCGGTGCTCAGGTTGTAAAGCGCCGCGCCATCGGGCTCCAGCAGGCGCAGGTAAATTTGCTTGGTTTCCTTGGGCGAAACGTCGTTGCGGGCCAGGTTGAGCGTGATTCTCACCTTCTCCACGCGCTTGGCCTTGTACTCGTCCTGGTCGTCGTCCTGCTCTTTGTTGCGCGAGGTCACGATGGACACCTGCACGTTGTTGGCCTGCAGGCGCGAGGCCACGCCCACTTTTTCGCTCAGTTCCTGGTTCGTTCTGGCAATGGTGCTGATGGTGTCGGTGAGCTTGTTCTGGCGCTCTTTGAGCGTGGTCGTTTCCGTAAACAAGGTTTCGTTGTCCTTCTTCAAAGCGGCGATGTCCTCGTCCTTTTTGCGCAGCTGGCCTTCCAAGTTTTTGGCGCGCTGCTGGAACAGGCGCTGCTGGGCCACCGAGAAGCTGCCGGCCTTAAACGAGCGCAGCTTGAGCAGGTCGGCGTTGATGCCGGCGATGCGGGCCGTGAGCGAGTCGTTGCTCAGGCCCAGGGCCTGCAGCTCCTTGCTCTGGCGCTCATAATCGGCTTTGAGGGCCTCGTACTGGCGGATTTGCTCCTGCAGCTTGCTGTCCTTGGCCTTCACTTCGGTATTTAGCACTTCCACCTGCTGGCCTTTCTGGCTGTTGAGGTAAAACAGCACGCCGTTGATGCCCAGCAGCACGAGCAGGGCCAGGGCGAAGAGCAACATGCGGTTGTTATTCGGG
>CAXUEM010000028.1:0-14931 GCA_964249885.1 uncultured Hymenobacter sp.
GCTCGGCCGCCGACTGCCCGTGCGCGGCCAGGCAAAACCAGATGTGCTCAACGGCCGGTCCGGTTTCGCCAATAAGGTGATAGCGCGCGGTGCGGCTGGTGGCAAAGGAAAAAGGCTGCATAAGAGGAGAAATACGGCCTGAAAGAGCCGGCCCTGCTATACGCAGGCCGCGGCCGGAAGTCATCCAAACCAGCCGCAACTACTTTTTGCCGCTGAAAATCAGTCTGCTTGCCGCGGCCGGCGGGCTTTGTGGCATCTGCGGCGCGGTTATCCGATTTATCCTGCTACCTTTGCAGAACCAAACAGTGCGGGGTGGAGCAGTTGGTAGCTCGTTGGGCTCATAACCCAAAGGTCACTGGTTCGAGTCCAGTCCCCGCTACCCGATGAACCCGGAAGTTGCTCATTATGAGTGATTTCCGGGTTTTGTGTTTTATGCTCAGAACGTAATCAGAACGTTAAACCGCTTTTGGTGCTAAGTATTCGCATTGTTCCGCTCAGTTGCTAGCTGTTGCTAGAACAAAAGTCGTCGGGTTCTAAACGCCGTAAAAAAGTTAAAAAGCGGATTCACAAATCAGGGAGCTTTTAGTATACAGGGAAATCTCACCCCTCTAGCCCTGACCATTATGAATAGCAGCCTCACGTTTGTTCCCTCACCTGACTTGCTCAACAGCTTTGTTGAAGCTGTAGCGTTCCGCGTGGCGGCTATCCTAAGCCAGTCGGCCCCGGCTAAGGCTGAGTTATTGGTTACTGAGGATAGTGATATGACCGTTGCTGATGCGGCCAAAATTCTGCGGTTCTCTCAGAAACATGTCCGGGACCTTATTAAAGCTGGCGTTTTGAAAGGCAGCAACCGCAACCGGGGTACTGAACTGCGGGCAGTATGGCGGCTTAGTAAGAGTGATGTTGAATCATACCGAAAGAGCAGAAAGTAAGAATTATGCTCTTATGAGCCTGCAAGAGTATAATTCAACATATTGCATATCAGATTGATTCGCGGTAGCGACTGGACAATGAGAGAGTATTCTAGCGCCGACTCCGTTGAATTGAGCTTCAGACCTGGTAGTACCCGGTTTTCAAGCACGTGGTAGGCTTCTAATAGCTCGTCTTCAACCTTTTCTAGGCTTATATCTATACTCTTAGGTGGTTTGGGTGTCTGTGTATCTACTAGGCTGCGTAGTGAAGCTAGCCGTTGTAGCGTACTTCTGAATTCGCTACGATATACACTTTCCCAATTCAGTAGGGCATCCTGCGCGGGCTCTTCCATAGCCCTGAAACGTCTTGTTTATAAAATAAAAGACGTTTTTGACTGGAAATTTTACTAGAAAAATGATAGACGCGAAGTCCCTCGGGCCAAACCCCCTGCCTGCGGGGGAGAGAGTTGCGGATATGCCCCCATCTAGGGGGAGAGGGGCCGAATAGCTACAGCTTCAGTAACTCATGTACCGGCAGCCCCAAGGTTTCAGCGATAGATATAAGAGTATCTAGCCCTGCGGAAGCTCTGCCCATCTCTATCCGTTGAATTGTCAGCTTAGAAACGTCGGACAGGTCGGCTAGGGCCTGCTGAGACAGTTGCCTTTCGTCGCGCAACCGTCTCAAACGTAGGCCGAAAGCCTTGATTCTATCCGAATTTTTCACGGATAGAAAGGTCAGGGCCCCTTGGCGCTATGCTGGTATCTTAAAAGTAGTCAAATGACGAAGATGTTCCATACCTTTGGGCGGCACATTTGCCAACTCTCATAAGAACTATGACAGCAAGCACTACCCTTGTACGGCACCTATTGGTCCTTTTGGTGTCCTTTAGCATGTTAGGATGCTCTAAAAAGAGTGAGGACCCGGCGCCGACTTCGGGCCCTAAACGTTCACGTGAGTACGATATCAAAATACGATATACCGCACGTGGCCTAGATAGCCAAGTAGGTCCTAATGGAGCGTCGAAGTATGATGTAGCGCCTTTAGTTCAGGTTGAGAGCAGAACCTTTGAACCCACCATAGCGCAGCCTTCGGCAACTGAGCCATTTGTTACCCTTGGCAACACAAAAAACTACGTGTTTCCTATCACTGTGATGCTGCGGGGCATTAGAGAGGTTAATATGCCTGTCCCTTTAGGTAGCTCAGTGTCATTTGTTACTGAGGTTTTAGTAGATGGTAAAGTGGTCGAAACATTGACCATAGACCAGAGCACGGGCTACGTAGATTATAATCCTGGTGACGGTAACAAACGGGTAAAGGGTCTAACTAAGAACATTGACCTTGGGAAATACTAGAAGTTTATATATTAGATACTAGACTTTCCGCCGTAACCAAACCCCACTCAGCTCATGCGCAAAATCCTCTACATTGCCTTCTGCTTGATTGTTGTAGTCTCGCTGTCCAAAAGCCTATGGACCGGCCGCTCACCCGCCGCACTTGCTGAGAGGAGTTGTGACTGTTGGTCAGAAATTAAAACGCTGTCCAATTCCAAAGCAAAAGCCGACAAGGCAGATGAGTGTTCCCGCGTAACCATGAATGCCCTTTCTGACCTAAGAGACATGGGAGTTAGCAAAGATTGGAACGACCAACAAGTGAGGTCGGCTCAGGCTGAATTTGACGCCATCTATAACAGATGTGGCGGTGGGTCAAGTGAGTGAGCTTTGCTAGGCTGTGAGCCATTGCACAGAGAGAAGTATAATGCCTTGCGTAGGCTAAACCTATATTGTTATAAGGGTTTAGCCTACGCAAGGCATTTCTAGTATATCACAACCTCAGGCGCTGGCTAATGGATTCCAGCCGTTGCATCTGCTCGGGGTTGGGGGCATCTGGGTAGCTATGGGCATTTTGCTTAATTCGGCGTTCCCAACTCACTCCGTCCGGCGCCGGGTTGGCCTGCGTGAAGCGGTGTAGCTCGGCCAGTGTTTCGCTGGCGCCGTAGCAAATCAACTCATGAGTCAAACGCTTCACGGTGCTACCATTAGCGCGGTGATTGGATTTGCTTCTCGCTTTACCCATAGGGTACATGATGGGCTGCTGATTCAAAAAATCAAAGTCCATAAGGCTGATAACAGCATATTTCATATTGCGGTGAGCATCACGCTCCCCCTGACTTAGGTCGCTGAATTGCAAGCTTTGACCCACTGCGCCGACAAACAGGGATTCTAAACGCTCGGAGGTAAACCAATCGGGGGTAAAGGAGCCATTTTCGCTGAAACAAGGTAGGTCAAGCTGCTTGCTACTGAAACGGGCTTCTACACGCACAACGGGGCGGTCAGTATCTAGCCCGTTTTGCTGGTGAAACGCGCTGATATAGTCTTTGCCGCTATGTTCAATTTCCGCGCTCTTGTAGTAAATGGCTAACTGCTTGCCGCTACTACTGGACGAAGTAACGGGCGCCCCGAAGTAGTAGGCACCATCTCTCTCATAGATTTTGAGGTTTCTGCGCAGGCATTTATATCTAATATCCGTATTATACTTGCGGGGTAGGTACTTGTAGGTGTCATCCAAGCCAGTGAGCAAGACTCTCGCATCTAGAGAACGGTTTTTAGGCTGGAAATCTAACGCCACATCAAGGAGACTGAGGCCAATGCATTGCAAGCCGGTGGCAGATGCCAGAATGAGAAAATAATGAACCCAGCCGGGCGCTGTGTAAAGGATTGCATTTTCAAAAGCGAAACGCTGAACTGTTGCGGTGCGGGGTAGTAGGCTGTCAGTCGATAAGTGGCCGACTTTAATGCCTTCTATCCATACCTCCCACGTGTAAGCGTAGTTACGGATGAGCCTAGTCAGTATCGGGTCGAGGCGAAGTAGAACGTCCTGAGTCAGGACGTGAGCGTTGCCACTAACGGGCAGCTTGGTAATATAAGAATGATTGAAAACGTGCTCGGCTTGAAGATTAAGAGCGAGTTTGTCAATGCATATACTGTAAGTGAGGGGTGAATTCAAAGTAATGTTACTACAGAGCCGGAGCCTGGCAGGGCTATCCGGCTTATCGGTTATTCAGCCTTTATAAAGGGCTGGGAAGCCTTGTGAGCTTCACTGAGTTGAGGCCCGGCGCCGTAGGCTGGCAGGGCGTCAATAAGCGCGCGTAGCGCCTGAGAATTAGTAAAACCGGTGGCCTTGAGTCGGGCGGCTTGAGTTGGCGTTATCCGCGCTCGGACGGTGGTGGTCTTATGGTCATTCATGAGGGTAAGTAGGCGTTTGTGACACAACGATACCCTCTTTCAGCATCCTACGAAAACAAATTTTAACTTATTGGGGTGTTTCGCTGGTGTCAATGCCCACTTAGCTTATTGACTATTAAGACCCTATGACCTAAGGTGAAATGTTTTTTCACCTTGTCTCTGTTGTGCTTGCAGGCACCCGTTTACCCATAATCTTGCCTTTTCTAGCATTGTTGCCACCCGTGAGCAGCTGTGATTACTGTTCAAAAGGTGCTGTAGCAGATTGTGACCATTTGGCTATGGTGTCGGCAGATACCATTTCTGACCCTATAAGGGCTGTTTTGGACCCAAAAGGGAGCCATTAAGGTGGGTTTTGGTTGGGGTAAATTATAAACAAAAAAGCCCTAGCTAAGAAGCTGGGGCCATTTTTAAAGGACTATATCTATCAAAACTGTTTTAGGCCATTAAGAAATTGTTGTACTGCCAAGTCTTCCCCTTGAAGGCTATTCTGGTATTTGCGAAAGCTACGCGGGTCGGAGTGATTAGACCACTTCATCACATAATGTTGAGCGGTGCCGATTTCAATTGCCAGTGTTACAAAGGTTCTTCTGGCTGTGTGGGTTGTTATCCAATCGGCTTTAGTCTTTGTGATAGTTTTTTTCTCAGATTTGTTCACATAGAACTTCGTGATTGTCGTCTGCATAGACGGTAACAAAGCGCAAAGTTCCTTAACGAAGCGGTTGTAGACTTGATTTGTTAGCGCAAGTTCTACCCCCGAACTCTTAGCTAGAATCCTAGCGGCTACCGGAAAAACGGGGATATTCGAGTAGTCATTTGTCTTGTTTATGACCAGCCGAATAGAGTTGTTGTGTATATGGTGAGTTGTGAGCCTGATAACGTCACTGAACCGAAGTCCAGTCCAGCATTGCAACAGAAACAACCTGCGTACTCGGTCTAGGCGCCCATTTTCGGGCAGTTCAAGGCTTTCCAACTCGGCTAGCTCATCCTGAGTCAGGGTAACAATTATTTCATTGCGCGCCGCCTTCACCTTATAGGTAGGTCTTAGCGCCTTGTAGTCTATGCGAATGATTTTCGCGTGATGCTCCAAAAACTTCTTCAGTGAAATTATCCGGCGTTCCACTGTGGTATTATGGAACCCCTTCGCTGTGAGTAGCCAATCCTCAAACGCTTCAATCTGAGTATTATCCAGCGTTTCCAATGACCAGACCACATGCTTTGTGGCCTTGTAGTCTATAATGTTTTGTTTTAGAGCGACATATGCCTTCACGCTATTAGGGCTGATACCGGGCCTACGGTGCTCTATATAAGCTTCAAGCGCCTCAATTGCCGGTGTAGCTGTGATGTTCGCTGATGTGTCCGGCGCCTGTAGCGAATTGTACTCTGTTTCTAGCTGGGTCAGCGAAGGCTTATGCCCGTGCTTCTGAATATAACGGTTTATAATACCATCTAGGGTGTTTTTCACTTCCTTCAGGTGAGCATTAGCCTTTTTCACGTCATCGACGCCACCGGCAAGTATTTCGCCTTTGGTCTTGTTCCAGTCGGCTTCCCGAATGTTATAGCCGGTCTGAAACTTCTTAACCTTTTCCTCGAAGCTATAGAGGCATACGACCTGCCAGAGCCCCGTTCTGGAAGACTGATTCCGCAAGGTGAGTTTAGTTGCGGCGGTGTTGCGTTCGGCAGAAGTGCGGCGGCCCATTGCTTCGTTTTATTTGTTGACTAAGAACGTTATTAGAACGTAAAGGAAACAAATAAGGCTGAACTTTTAGAACCTTTTTCGGGTAAAAACGCCGTTTTTGGGCCGCATGAGGGCATTTTTAGAAATTGAGTAGAACGGAGTAAACCTGTTGGGGAGTCCAGTCCCCGCTACCTGATAAAAGGCCGTTTCCAGCTTGGAAACGGCCTTTTTGCTTTTGCGCGCCCGCGCTTTGCGGGCGTGGCGGCTTTTCAGTCGGAATGCCGGGCGCCGGGGCGCGTCAGGCCGACAGAAAGGCGGTCAATTCGCCGGAATGCGTCAGCCTGAGCTGGTGCATAGCCCGGGTGCAGGCGACGTAAAGCATGCGCTTATCAACCTCGGTCTGATACGCCTTAGCTGAGACAAACGGCACGATGACGGCGTCAAATTCCAGGCCCTTGGCCAGGTGCGCCGTGGTAATAATGATGCCTTCCTGAAACGCCGTGGACTCGGCCGTGAGCAGATAAGTGCCGGGAGTCCGCAGCGCTTGGTACACCCGCTCGGCTTGGCGCTGGGTTTTGCAAATGATACCCAGCGAATGATGGCCGGAGCGCTGAAACTCGGCCAGCAGCCCCGGCAGGGCCGCTATTTCCGCGTTTTCGTCCTCGAAGCGCGCCACGCCGGGCGCGGCGCCGTGGCGCTCCAGCGGAATGATGTCGGGGTTGGGCGCGATGCGCTGGGCAAAGGCCGTAATCTCGATGGTTGAGCGGTAGCTGCGCAGCAGCCGGACCACCTCGGCCTGCGGAAAGACGCGCTCCATGGTTTCGGCCGACGAGGCGCTGTACGGGTTCACCGTCTGGCTCACATCACCCAGAATGGTTTTGCGGCAGCTGAACAAGCGCGCGAGCACGGCATACTGCACCGGGGTGTAGTCCTGCATCTCGTCGACGAGCAAATGCTTGACCTGAGCGTAGGCGCTGCTGCCCTCCAGGCGCAGGCGCAGGTAAATCAGGGCAAAAACGTCGGCGTATTCCAGGTGCGGGCGCTGGTGGTCGAGCGGCAGCAGCTCGGGCCGGCCCAGCCAGCGGTAAAAGTCGCGGTAGAGGTCCAGCACGTTGTGAAAGCGGAACAGGCGGGTAACGGCTTCCCCGATGCTACCTTTCTCCGGCCCCGTGAGCTTGCGGCCGGCGGCGTGGCGCACGTAGTCGCGCACGTCGTTTCCGACCTGCGCAAACCGCCTGAGCAGCGGCACCCGGTGGTAGGCCTTCACCCGCTCCTGCAAAAAGCGGGCGGGAACGGTAACCCGGCCCACCCGCAAGTCGCTGAACGTGAAGTAGGTGTTCTCGATGTGGAGCAGGTACTGGTTCAGCTGGCTCAGAAACTCAAACGAGGACTTGAAGCGGATGCGCTCGATAAACGCCGGCTCGTGGTCTTCCAGCAGGGCCGACACCTGCTCAAAGAAGGTCTGGAACGAGTACCGGTTTTCGAGCAGGTCGGCGGCCAGCTCCTCCATGCCCAGCTCCGGAATGTGCTCTTCCCCGAGCTCGGGCAGCACGTTGGAGATGTAGTCGGCGAAGACCTTGTTGGGCGAGATAATGAGAATATCCTTGGCCCCGATGGTTTCGCGGAAGCGGTAAAGCAAAAAGGCAATGCGGTGCAGGGCAATAGACGTTTTGCCCGAGCCGGCCACGCCCTGAATAACCATCACCGAGGCCTCCTCGTTGCGAATCACCGCGTTCTGGTCGCGCTGAATCGTGGCCACGATGTTCCTGAGCTTGTCGTCGGAGGACTTAGCCAGCTCCTGCTGCAGCACATCGTCGTGAATGTTAACGTCGCTGTCGAGCATAAACTCCAGCCGGCCGTCCCGAATCTTGTATTGCCGCTTCCGCGCGATGCGGCCCCGGACCAGGCCCGAGGGCGTGGTGTAGGCAGCCTCGCCGGGCTCGAAGTCATAGAACAGCGAGGATATCGGCGCCCGCCAGTCGAAAATCAGGCCCCGGCGCTGCTGCTCGTCGAGAAAGGAGTGCACGCCGATGTACACCGGCGCGGCTTCTTGCTGCTGGCCAGCAGGGGCAAAATCGAGGCGGCCGAAGTAAGGCGACTGCGCCAGCTTGAGCAGCCGGCGCTTGCGGGCCACGGCGGCCTCGCCCGTGAAGGCCATGCGGTTGATGGACTGGCCGGCGGCCACCATGTCGGCCTCGTCCATGCCTGACTGGTGCTCGTGGATGTACTCCTTTTTGAGCCGCAGCTCGTCGGAAAACTGCCGCACGGCCTCGTCGCCGCGCCGGATGGCCAGCGCCAGCTTCTCCTTGATTACTTCCAGGTAGGCTTTTTCTTCTTGTTCGGTGGCGTTTATCACGGGCGGCTTTCAATAAAACAGACCGCAAAGGTGCTGGCTAATTCTGGTCCGCTGGCGGCCTGGCGTGCCGGCGGACCCGGCGCGGAGCCCTGGGAGCCCAAGCGCTGCGGGCCCGCCGGGCGCGGAAGCTGCGCGCGTAGCCGGGGCGCGAAGGGCCGGCCGGCGTTACCTTGGCCGGTAAAATCGCGCGGCGTCTTCGCGCATTCCTCATCCGATTAATCCGGCACCCATGACTAAAATCACCGTAGCCAACCCCGTCGTAGAACTTGATGGCGACGAAATGACGCGCATCATCTGGCAGTTTATCAAGGACCGGCTGATTACGCCCTACCTGGACCTCGACATCAAGTACTTCGACCTTGGCATCGAGTACCGCGACCAGACCAACGACCAGGTAACCATCGACGCCGCCCATGCCATCCGGCAGTACGGCGTGGGTATCAAGTGCGCCACCATCACCCCGGACGAGGAACGGGTGAAGGAGTTTAACCTCAAGCAGATGTGGAAGTCGCCGAACGGCACCATCCGCAACATCCTCGACGGCACCGTGTTCCGCGAGCCCATTGTGATGCAGAACGTGCCGCGCCTGGTACCCAACTGGACCGCGCCCATCTGCATCGGCCGCCACGCCTTCGGCGACCAGTACCGGGCCACCGACTTCGTGACCAAAGGCAAGGGCAAGCTCACCATCAGTTTCCAGCCCGAAGACGGCGGCGAGGCGCAGTCGTTTGAGGTGTTTAACTTCCGGAGCGACGGCGTGGCCCTGGCCATGTACAACACCGACGAAAGCATCCGCGGCTTTGCCCACGCCTGCTTCAACCAGGCGCTGATGAAAGGCTGGCCGCTGTACTTGAGCACCAAAAACACCATCCTGAAGAAGTACGACGGCCGCTTCAAGGACATCTTCCAGGAAATTTACGAGCAGGACTACCAGGCCAAGTTCCAGGAAGCCGGCATCAGCTACGAGCACCGGCTGATTGACGACATGGTGGCCTCGGCGCTGAAGTGGAACGGCAACTTCGTGTGGGCCTGCAAAAACTACGACGGCGACGTGCAGAGCGACACCGTAGCCCAGGGCTTCGGCTCGCTGGGCCTGATGACCTCGACGCTGGTAACGCCCGACGGCACCGTGATGGAGGCCGAAGCCGCCCACGGCACCGTGACGCGCCACTACCGCGACCACCAGAAAGGCAAGCCCACGAGCACCAACCCCATTGCCTCCATCTTCGCCTGGACCCGCGGGCTGGAGTTCCGCGGCAAGCTCGACGGCAACCAGCCGCTCATCGACTTCTGCCACGCCCTGGAGGCCGTGTGCGTCGAAACCGTGGAGAGCGGCAAAATGACCAAGGACCTGGCCGTCTGCATCCACGGCAACAAAGTCGAGCACGGCCGCGACTACCTCTACACCGAGGAGTTTCTGGCCGCGCTCGACGAGAACCTGCGCGTCAAGCTCGGCGCGTAAGCACCGCCCCCCTGCTGGCCGCATCGACCCAGCAGGGGGTAGCCAGGCAAAAGGAGCCGCCCCGAGGGCGGCTCCTTTTTTTTATTCCCAGCCGGGCTTCGCCTGTATCAATATCGGGCTATGTACTTATTCGGCCGGGCGAGCAGCGTCATTCGCCGGGTCAAACTTCTGATTTGTCGACTTAAGCTGAACCGCAGGGGGGGCAGGCTCTACTTTCGCGGCTCGTTTGTCCTCCTGCCTGATAAATACAGCAGCTTCAAAATCAGCTTATAAAAGAGCTGACGGTTTAGCTTGTCAGGCAACTTTCCAAGATTACACCCAAAAAAATCTGCATGAGAAAAGTAGTACAATCACTGGCATTCGCCCTGCACGGCCCAGTGCGGTTTTGCGGACTGATAGGACTGCTGGCCGGCGGCTTGCAGGCCCAGGCCCAGACCTGCAACCAAGTCGTCAACTTGAACTATACCGACGCGACGCCCGACGGCAACCGCAAGACGGGCTCGGATGCGCTGAACGCAGCCACCACGATTACTTACAGCAACTACACGAACCTGGGCAGCGCCCCCAGCGCCGACAACTTCCTGGTGGGCGCCAGCACGGTGCTGGGCCCGGGCAAGTTCCTGGTGTGGCAGCGCGCGGTAGCCGATGGCAACGCCACCGCCGACCGCGTCTCGGTGGTGTTCACCTTCAGCCGGCCGCTGAGCAACCTGAGCATGTCGTTCAGCGACATCGACCAGGACCTGGTCAACGGCAGCTTTACTGACCGGCTCACGATTGACGCCTTTGCCACGGCCACCGGCGGCACGGCCATCGACCTGGCGCCCGGCAACTTTTCCGGCCCGGGCATCGACAACAACATCCAGCGCTTTGTGGGCAATGGCAGTGCGGCCACCGCTGGCTCCAATCCGGCTTTCAAGGTGAATGCCCTCACCGGCATTGCGTCCAGCAACGCCATTGGCACCAGCCGCGTGACGGTGAGCTTCCCCAGCCCGGTGCAGCGCATCGTGTTCACGTACGAGAACATCGCCCCGCAGGATGCTGCCGGCGTGAACCGCGAGCACAACATGGGCTTTGAAACCATCAACTACTGCGCCCAGGCCGATGTATTCGCCCAGTTTACGGCCGGGCCCACCACGGCCCTGCCCGGCGCTTCGGCCACCTATACGGTGCAGTTTGGCAACAACGGCCCCGACGCGTCGGCCGTGACCACCCGCCGGGTAACCATTCCGGCCGGCGCCACCGTCACGAACGCCGGCGGCGGCACGCTCAACGGCAACGTGCTTGATTTCGGCACCGCCACCGTGGCGGCCGGCGCCGGCCAGTCGTTCACGTACACCTACACCCTGCCCAGCACGCCCGGCGTGTACAACGCCACGACGACGGCCACTACCACTACCGGCGCCAGCCAGAATGGCTTGACGGCCAACGACTCGCAAAGCCGCAACACGGTGGTTACGCCCGTCACCGACATTGCCACCACGCTCAGCGGCCCCACGCTGGCTACCCAGGGCAACCTGGTGACGCTGAACGTAACGACGACCAACCGCGGCACGTCGCCCTCGGCCAACGTGGCGCAGACCGTGCAGCTGGTGGCCGGCCTGACCAACGTGTTCGTGTCGAACAACGGCACCTACAACAGTGCCGATGGCCTGGTGACCTTCCCGGCGCTGACTACCCTGGGCGCCGGCCAGACGGTGGGCAATACCATCAGCTTCGCGGCGCCGGCCACCTCGTTTGCGCCCACCGCGGCCGTGACGCCCAACTCGGCCGCCACCGGCGACTCGAACCCGGCCAACAACACGGCCACGCTGAACGGCGCCACGGCGCCGGCCAACATCACCATATTGCCGACCAGCGCCACCCGGGTGGCCAACCTGTACACCACCATCAGTCCCTCCACGCTCACGGCCAGTCCGGGCGAGAGCGTAACGCTGACCGTGCTGACGGCCAACGCCGGCCAGGCTACGGCGGCCAGTGTGGTAGAAACCGTGCAATTGCTGCCCGGCTTCTCGGCCTCGACGCTGCAAATCAATGGCGCCTCTACCGGCTCCGATGCCAACAACCTGTTCTACGCGAATGGCACCCGCTACAACACCGTAACCGGTCTGGTAACGTTTGGCGCCATCAGCTCGCTGGCCAGCGCGGCCTCGCAGACCAACTCCATCGTGCTGACGGTGCCGGCTAACGTGGGCGAGAGCCTGCTGGCCACGGCTTTTGTAAGCTCTACCACCAACGATGCCGCCCAGGTAATACGGGAGCCCGTGCTGGCCGACAACGTGGCCTCGACCCGCATCACGGTGCTGCCTACCGCCGACTTAGCGGCTACCATCACGGCACCAACTTCGATAATGCTGGGCCAGCCGGTGACATATACGGCTGTGTTCACCAACAACGGCCCGTCGGCGGCCATCAACCGCACTCCTACGGTGCAGCTGCCCGCCGGCCTGACCAACGTCACGCTGAGCGAGGGCTCGTACAATGCCGCCACCGGGCTGGTTACGTTTCCGGCAGTAGCCAGCAGCCCTGCTGGCACCTCGCAGCTTTACACCATCCGCTTCACCCCGCCCGCCACGGGCAGCTACTCGGCCACGGCCTTCACGGGCAGCACCACGCCCGACCCGGTACCAGCCAACAACTCGGCCAGCGCCAGCACCACCGTAGTGCCCAGCACCGACCTGACGGTGCGCCTGAGCGGCCCGGCTACTGCGGCATTCAACGGTCCCGTCACGTTTGTGGCCCAAACCACCAACAGCGGCCCCTCGCCGTCCAACATGGTCGTGACCACCCTGCAGCTGCCGGCTGGCCTCCTTCCGACTGCCGTAACCAGCTCTGGTGGTACCTACAACCCGGCTAATGGTCTGGTGACGTTCAACACCCCGACCCTGGCCAACGGGGCTACGGCTTCGAACTTCGCCACCTACGCCAACAGCAGCCCGGCCGGCACGCCGTTCGGCTCCACGGCCACGGTAAGCAGCACCCCGGCTGATTCGGACCCGACCAACAACAGCGCCAGCGTATCCAATATTGCCTCCCTGGCAGCAACAGTGGCTGGACTGAATGACGTATCAACCACGCTCACCAGCTCGGTGGGCGCGGGCTCGGTTTCGCCGGGAGTGAGCTTCAACCTGACGGCGACTTTTACCAGCAACTTCGCGGTTGCGAACAACCTTTCCGGTCGCCTGCATCTGCCTCCGGGCACGGTGGTAAACAGCGTGACGGGGGGGCCTAACAAGGCTACGTTTACTTACACCGAGGCTTCGGGCGTGCTAGTGTTCAACGAGACCACCTTGCAGCAAGGCAATGGCGGTACTACGGAAACCTATGTCATCAACGTAACTGCTCCCAGTACGGCGCCTTTTCGGGCCATCTCGGCCGTTTCCACAGCCAACTCCGAAGCCAACGTGGGCAACAACGTGGCGCCGGTGAACGTGAACATCACCCAGCCGGCGGCCCCCACCACCTACGACGAGGTGACGGTTATCAGCGGCCCGGCTACGGCCATTGCCGGTGCCGTGCTCACCTACAGCGTGCAGACCATCAACAACGGTCCCGGCGTAACGCCCTCGGCCACCCAGACGGTGACCCTGCCTGCTGGCGTAACGGCTTCCAACATCAGCGGCGGCGGCACGCAGACGGGCAACGTCATCACGTTCCCCGCCATCAGCAACCAGGCTGCCGGCCCGGCCGGCATCGTGCGCAACACGTTCACGGTCAGCATGCCCGCCACGGGCAGCCTGCCCCTCACGGCCAGCGTAACCGCCGCCGGCGAAACCAGCACCGGCAACAACTCGTCGACGCTGACCACCACGCCGGCCAACCAGGTGCCGGTGGCCGCGAGCATCATCAACGCCCTGCAGTCGCCCCAGGGCAACACGGCCGGCGCCCTGCCCATCTCGCCGCTGGCCGGCGCCGACCGCGACGGCACCATCAACGGCTACCAGCTGACGAGCATCCCCGATGCCACGACCCAGGGCCGGCTGTTCTTCCTTGACGGCGGCGCGCTCACGCCCATCACCAGCGCCACCCAGCCGCTCACGCCCGCCCAGATGCTGACCCTGCGCTTTGACCCCGTGATGTCCTTCGTTGGCAACGCCTTCTTCGGCTACACGACCACCGATAACACGGGCGCCGTCAGCCAGCCGGCCCTGTACACCATCCAAGTAGGGCAGGACGTGAATTCCGTCTACACCTTCGTCGCCTCCGGCGGCGTGGCCGGCTACCAGAACGGCGACCTAGTGGCCTCGGTGTTCGATGTGAACGGTGGCATGTACACCAGCGCCGGCACCATAAACCCGGCCAACGACGGCAACGGCGTGGCCACGGCCTCGCTGCCGACCACCGGCCCCACCAACAACCCCACGAACGCCCTGCCCGCGGGCATTGCGTTTGACCCCGCCACCGGCAACTTCACGGTGACGAACCGCAACCTGCTGGTGCCCGGCAGCTACCCGCTGCGCATCACCACCGTCGACTCCTTCGGCGGCATCAATACCCAGGACATTGCCCTGGTTGTTGGCCCCCGGCCGCTGCCGGTGGAGCTGGCCTCCTTCTCGGTGCACGCCGTCGGCAACGCCGACGCCAAGCTGAGCTGGCGCACCGCCTCGGAAGTAAACAACGCCCGGTTTGTCGTGGAGCGCAGCCTCAATGGCACCACGTTCGCGGCAATTGGCCAAATGGCTGGCCAGGGCACCAAAGCCAGCCCGACCGACTACACGCTGACCGACGCCGGCATTGGCGCCACGGCCCCGGGCCTGGTGTACTACCGCCTGCAGCAGGTAGACCGCGACGGCGCCACTCACTTCTCGCCGGTGCAGACGGTGACCTTCTCAAAAGCGACCAAGGCGCTGGTGACCCTGCTGCCCAACCCGGTAGTGGATGAGGCGCGGCTGGACCTGCGCCAGCTGCCGGCCGGCCCCTACCGGGTGAGCGTGCTCGACGTCATCGGGCGGGAGCTGCTCGGCACCAGCCTGACCGGCGGGGCGGCCCATTTGCTCAACCTGCGGGCCCTGGCCCACGGCACCTACTTCGTGGTGGTGCGGGGCCAGAGCGTCAACCTAGTCGAGCGAGTGGTAAAGGAATAAAGTCAGCCTGAAAGCTCATTACCAAAAAAAGGTCTTCCTCCATCGAGGAAGACCTTTTTTGCGTTTAGAAAGTAAGGCTGGCCGGTTGGTCAAGGCGCCGCTTTCAAAAGCCTTCGGGGGGCAGAGAGCAGCAGCCAGCAGGGGGGCGGGCCCCCCCCACCCCCCCCCCCCGCGGGGCGCGGAGGCCCCAACCCCGCCCCCCC
>CAXUEM010000028.1:14941-15986 GCA_964249885.1 uncultured Hymenobacter sp.
AAACCCTTGGGGGGGCCAGTGCCCCCCCCCCCGCGGGGGGGGGGCGCCTGCGCCCCCCCCCCCGGGGGGGGCTGCTCTGCCGCTACCGCTGCACCTCCACCCAGCCCTTGGCCGTGCGGCCCTCGGCGTCGCGCAGCAGGTAGTAGTAGATGCCAGCGCTCAGGTCGCTGGCGTTCCAGTCGTTCCGATAATTGTCGGTCTTGAACACGGCCTGGCCCCAGCGCGAAAACACCTGGAGTGAGGCTGGCTGGCAGGTGAACAGCGGCCGGAACGTCTCGTTGCGGCTGTCGCCGTTGGGCGTGATGATGTTGGGCAGAAAGGCCTCGCCGACTTCGAGCGGCGCGAACTGCGTCACGACCTCGCAGCCGGCGTAGCGGGCCGTGAGCTTAATGCGGTAGGTGCCGGGCTTCTCGTAACGGTGCACCCGGCGGCTGATGGTGTCGGGCGCCGTGACGGGCGTGCCGTCGCCAAAATCCCAGGTGTAGGTACCGCCCGGCAGCAGGGCCGCCAGCGGGCAGTCGAAGGGCGCCAGACCGCCGTACTGCGGCGCGGCGGCGCACACGGGCAGGTTCAGGCCCACGTTCTGGGCGTTGGCGGGCGCCAGCAGCACCTGCCGCGGCACGGTGGCCAGACAGGCGCCCTGCTGCACGCTGTAAGTAAGGCGAAAAATGCCGCCGCGGTTGTTCGTGTTGGGCGGGGTAAAGTAGCCGCCGGCCGTCACGCCCGGGCCCGACCAGGTGCCGCCCGCCGGCGCGAAGCCCCGGAGCTGAAAGGGCTGAGTGAGGTCGGCGCACAGGGCCGTGTCGCGGCCCGCCACCAGCGTGGGCATGGGCCCCACCACCACTTCCTGGGTCGTAACGCCGCAGCCTACGGAGTCGGATATAGCGTACGTCAGCCGGTGGGTGCCCACGCCCGCCGCGCCCGGATTGAAGCGCCCGCCGCTCACGCCCGGCCCCGAAAAAGTGCCGCCGGCCGGCGTGGCGGCCAGCGCCAGGGCCGCGCCGGCTACGCACTGCTCCGGCACGGGCGCAAACGTGGGCGTGAC
>CAXUEM010000029.1:0-297 GCA_964249885.1 uncultured Hymenobacter sp.
TTTCCAGCGTGCTTTCCAAGAACTGCCGGTGCTCCGGTGCCCCGGGGTGCAGCGGCCGGTGCGCCAGCGCCTGCTGAATGCCGTCCCACTCCTTGCGGAAGCGGCCAAACTCGGCGTCGAAATACGTGCGCACAAACCGCTCCCAGATGTAGTCCTCGGCTACCGCCGAAGGGTGCAGCATGTCGGCGGCGTAGAAGCGGTAGTCGCGTAAGTCGTCGTTGAGCAGCTCAAAAGCCGGGAAGTAGCTCACCTCAGGCAGCAGCTCACTCAGATAGTGCGTGGCCAGACGCAGCACGC
>CAXUEM010000029.1:307-15940 GCA_964249885.1 uncultured Hymenobacter sp.
CACATCGGCTGATTTGACAAACTCCGCTGTCTGCCGCACCAGCTCCTGTATGCGCGCCAGCAGGGTCTCGGCCGACTCGGCCCCGGTGCTGCCGTGCAAATCGTAGCTCTGCCAGCGCCCGCGGGCCTCGACCAAATGCTGGCTCCAATCCACTGCCTCGCCAGCCACGGCTCGCAGCAATTGCGTGGCTGACAGCGGGTTAAATACCGTACCGAAAGGATTAGCCAGCGTCGTTACCTTGTGCGCAGCCAGCCGGTCGCCCATGGTTTCGGCAAAGCAGGAGCCCAGGGTCAGTACCCGCGCCGTGCGCGAAAACTGCCGCGGGTCGGGAGAAAGCGGAATTTCAGTTCTAAACATCGGCGGTAAAAGTACGCCTAAGCAGTGGGAAGCGGTTTGGCGCGGCATGAACTCAATTTTGCCCGACGCTCATGTCGTCAGGCGGTCCAGTTCGACGGCAAGAGCCGTCCAACCGGCTGTCTCTTGCGCCAGCAGGGGGTGTTGTTCATCTAATCATTTGATGATAGCCGGACGGCTGCTATTTCCCTGTTAAACAATACAGGAAACTTATTCACGAAAAAAGCCCCACCATGCGGCGGGGCTTTCGCAAATCAGAGCAGGCCGAAACTACTCGCCTACCACGCGGAATTTCACCGAGTGCTTCACTTCCTTGTGCAGGCTCAGCGTGGCGGTGTAGTCGCCAGCGGCGGCGGGCTCGGTGTCGAAGCTCAGGCGCTTACGGTCCACCTCGATGCCGCGGGCCTTGATGGCTTCGGCCAACTGCAGGGTGGTCACGCGGCCGAAAATCTTGCCGCTCTCACCGATTTTGGCCGTCACGTCGAACACAGTTTCGCCAATCTGGTCGGCGATGGCCTGGGCATCACCCTTCACCTTGTCGGCTTTGTGGGCGGCTTGGCGCACGTTCTCGGCCGTGATTTTTTTGTTCGTTTTGTCGGCCAGCATGGCCAGGCCCTGGGGCAGCAGGTAGTTGCGGCCGTAGCCGGACTTCACCTCTACAAGGTCGTTCTTGTAGCCCAGGCCCTTCACGTCGTCTTTCAGGATTACTTCCATGAGGTTTTTGAATTATAAATTAAAAATTAAGAATTAAAAATTGCTGACTACCAAAAGGCTTTCCACAACTCTTAATTTTTAATTTTTAATTCTTAATTTATAATTTATTTCAACGAGTCGCCTACGTAGGGCATCAGGGCGAGGTGACGGGCCTTGGCCACGGCCTGGGCCACTTTGCGCTGGAACTTGAGGCTGGTGCCAGTGAGACGGCGCGGCAGCACGCGGCCCTGCTCGTTCACGAACTTGAGCAGGAAGTTCGGGTCCTTGTAGTCCACGTACTTGATGCCGTTCTTCTTGAAGCGGCAGTACTTGGTGCGGTTGTCCTGCTTGGTCAGGGCGTTGCGGTCGTTGTTGTTGCCGCCGCGCGATTGGTTGTTCGGAGTTGCCATATCGGGTGGTGCGGGGTTATTGGGCGACGGCCTCGTTTTCGCGGCTGGCCGCTTTCTGCAGGTTCATCTCGCCGTTGCGGCGGCGGTTGTTGTACTCCACGGCGTGCTTGTCGAGCACCGTGGTCAGGAACCGGATGACGCGCTCGTCGCGGCGGAAAGCCAACTCCAGCACATCGACTACGTTGCCGCTGCCCGTAAAGGAGAGGCAGAAGTAGTAGCCAGTTGATTTTTTCTGAATCGGGTAGGCCAGCTTGCGCAAGCCCCAGGCTTCAGAAGAAAGGAGGTCGGCGCTATTTTCCTTAAGCACCTGGGTGAACTTCTCGACCGTCTCTTGCACCTGGCCCTCGTTCAGCACGGGGGTCAAGATGAAGACCGTCTCGTAATTTCTTACTTCCATTACGACGGGGTGAAAATGGGTTGAAAAAAGTAATTGGGGTGCAAAGGTACGGGAAATCAGCCTAGTTGCTACCCTGCTGGCCAGCTATTTTTCAAGTCCTGCCAAGCACACTAGCAAACCTGACTTTTACGGCTAAATTTTTGATTTACAGGAAACCAAACGGCGGGCCCGTTTCTTTATATCAGCGGCGGCTGACCGGCGGCGGGACCGGCCCCATTTTATTCCGCGACGGGTATATTATCGAGTATATAGGAAGCCAGGCAGCCGGGAAAGTGCACCCGTAAAAGTCACGGCCCCGACTGGCTGAAATTAGGGTTTCATCTTGGCAGGGCACGATTCCTGACCTACATTTGTGGCCCGAATGGAGCAGTCCCAAATCCTTTCGGGCCCCGTTTTTACAGTATGTATATGACGATGAGAAGCATTCGACTTAGTACTTTACCGCAACTGCTGCTGGCCTTTATCCTGACGCTGGGTGGTGCCTGGGATGCGGCCGCGCAGGATGTAGGTGCCGCCCCCAACGTGAGCAAGGAAGGCGTGGCGCCCGGCGCCACCGCCGGGGCTACCGCCGCCACGGCCACGGCTCCTGGTGCCGCGGGCGGCGACGCGGCCGCCATCGCGGCCGGCGATGCTCTGTTTAAAGGCAACTGCGCCCAGTGCCACGCCGTGAACGAGGTAGTGGTGGGTCCGGCTCTGGCCGGCATCACCAAGCGCCGCCCGGTTTCCTGGCTGATTCCCTGGATTAAGAACTCCAGCAAGGTGGTAGCCTCCGGCGACGCCTACGCCGTCGAGATTTACAACAAGTACCAGAAGCAGCAGATGCCCTCGTTCGCGTTGTCGGACAAGGAAATCAACTCGATTCTGGCCTGGGTTACCTCGGAAGAAGGCAAGTCACCTAACGTAGCTGCGGCCGGCCCCACGGCCGAAAATGCTGGCCAGACCGATGGTGCTGAAGGCACGGGCGGCTCGGCCGGCGCCGGTAAGTACGTCGACATTCTGCTCATCGTGCTGGTCGTGGTACTGATTGTGCTGGTCGTGACGCTGGTTATCATCTCCAACCTGATGAAGGATGTGCTCAGCGGCCGCAAAGACCTTGAGGGCCGCGACAAAGAGATTCTGGAGCAGAAGTTTGACTTCGAGAAGCTTTACAAGTCGCCGGTGCTGCGCGGCATCGTGGGCGCCGTGGTGGCCTTGGTGCTGCTCTACGAGGGCGTGCAAAGCGTGATGGCCGTAGGCCTGCAGCAGGGCTACCAGCCCACGCAGCCCATTGCTTTCTCGCACAAGCTGCACGCCGGTGAGCACCAGATTAACTGCGCCTACTGCCACACGTCGGTGTACAAAGCCAAATCGGCCAACATCCCGTCGGCCAACATCTGCATGAACTGCCACTCGCAGATTAAAACCGAGTCGGCCGAGATTAAGAAAATCTACCGCTCGATTGAGCGTAAGCAGCCCATTCAGTGGGTGCGGGTGCACAACCTGCCAGATTTGGCTTACTTCAACCACTCGCAGCACACGCAGGTAGGAGGCCTGAACTGCCAGACCTGCCACGGCCCCATCCAGAACATGGAAGTCGTGTACCAGTACTCGGCGCTGACCATGGGCTGGTGCATCAACTGTCACCGCGAGAATCCCATCAATGCCAAGGGCAACGGCTACTACGACAACCTCGTGAAGCTGCACGACAAGTCGAACAACGCCGTGCCGTTCACCGTGTCGTCGAACGGCGGCACCGAGTGCTCGAAGTGCCACTATTAATTTTCAGGACTTAGAACTTAGAACTGAGATGCTAGAACTCAGCGCTTAGAACTTGAAACCAGTGCGGCTCCAGGGTCCGGTTTCATAAGTTCTATGCTCTACGCTCTAAGCTCTCCTTGCTGCTTACAATGAAATACTGGAAAGGAATTGAGGAGTTAGAAAGCTCGCCGGAGTTCTTGCAAACCGCGTTTGCTGAATTCATGCCGGTGAAAGAGGCGCACGCCAGCACCGACGCAACGTCGGCCCCGCGTCGCGACTTCCTCAAGTTGATGGGTTTCGGAGTGGCCGCGGCCACGCTGGCTTCCTGCGAGGCGCCGGTACGCAAGGCCATTCCGTACCTGAACAAGCCGGAAGAAATTGACCCGACCATCTCGAACTTCTACGCCTCGACGTATTTCACGGGCGAGGACTATAACGCGGTGCTAGTCAAGACTCGCGAAGGCCGGCCGATAAAGCTGGAAGGCAACCCGGAGTCGCCAGTAACGCGCGGCGGTCTGTCAGCCCGCGCGCAAGCCTCAGTGCTGAGCTTATATGACGGCGGCCGCTTGCAGCACTTCTCCATCGACCAGAAGCGCGCTGACCGCGACGAGGTGGACCGGCAGATTCGGGCAAAGCTGGCCGGCGCTACTGGCCGCATTGCAATTGTGTCGCCGACTATTATCAGCCCGAGCACCAAGCGCGCCATTGCCGCCTTCACTAGCCGCTACCCGGGCGCCGAACACGTGATGTACGACGCGCAGTCGGCTTCGGCCCTGCTGCAGGCCAACGGCGGCGTGCTGCCAGGCTACGATTTCAGCAAGGCCAGCGTGATTGTGAGCTTGGGCGCCGACTTTCTCGGCACCTGGATTTCGCCCGTTGAGTACTCGCGCCAGTACATCACCAACCGCAAGGTCAGCAACGAGAAGCGCCGCATGTCGCGGCACTTCCAGTTCGAGACGGCTTTCTCCCTCACGGGCTCGAACGCTGACGTGCGCGTACCGCTCAAGCCCTCAGAAATGGGCGCCGCGACGCTGGCGCTGTACAATGCCGTGGTGGGCGGCGGGGCTTCGGCCTACGCTAATCCGCAACTGACTGCTGCTGCTAACGAACTGAAAGCTGCCGGCAGTGGGGGCCTCGTGGTATCGGGCTCGAACGACCCGGCCGTGCAGACCTTGGTTACGGCCATCAACCAGCAGCTGGGCAGCACGGCGGTGAACCTGACCGCGCCGAGCTACGTGCGCCAGGGTGACGACGCCCGCATGGCCCGGCTGGTAAACGACATCAGCGCCGGCACGGTGGGCGCAGTTATTTTCTACCACGCCAACCCCGTTTACAACCATCCGCTGGGCGCTAAACTGGCCGCCGACCTGAAAAAGGTACCGGTTCGCATCTCGCTCAACGACCGCCTCGATGAAACCGGCAGCCTCTGCCAGTACTCCTGCCCCGACCATCACTGGATGGAATCGTGGAATGACTATGAGCCCAAGGCCGGCTCCTTGAGCATAGGCCAGCCGGTTATTACCCCGCTGTACCTGACCCGTCAGGCGCAGGAAAGCCTGCTCATCTGGGCCGGCAACAACGAAACGTACTACAATTTCCTCAAGGGCACCTGGCGTGGCATTCTCGGCGCCGGCAACTTCCAGACCGCCTGGGATAAAGCAGTGCACGACGGCGTAGCCACCGGCACCGCCCTGACGCCCGCCCCCGCACGCGCCGCAGCCCTGAGCGTAGCGGATGCGGTATCGCGCATCAGCTCAGCTCCGAAAGCGGGTGCCAACCAGATTGAATTGGCCCTGTATGAGAAAGTGGGCATTGGCTGCGGCGGCGTGGAGGCCAACAACCCTTGGTTGCAGGAGCTGCCTGACCCGGTAAGCAAAGCCACTTGGGGCAACTACGTAGCCGTGCCGCAGGCCATGGCCAAGAAGGAAGGCTGGGAGCAGGGCGAAGTGCTGAAGGTTACGGCCGGAGGCAAGAGCGTCGAGTTGCCCCTGCTGGTGCAGCCCGGCCAAGCCAATGGCACGGTAAGCATCGCCGTAGGCTACGGCCGTGAGAAATCTGGCAAAGTGGGTGATAAAGTAGGCGCTAATGCCTTCCCGCTGGCCATGGCTACCGCCAACGGCATCATGTATAATAACGTGGTGACGCTGACCAAGACCGACGCTACCTCGCCCATCGCCCAGACCCAGACCCACCACACCATCATGGACCGCAAGCCGGTGGTGCAGGAAAACACGCTGGCCAATTACATTAAAGACCCCAAGAAGGTAACGGAGTACGACCGCATCGCCACGCCCGACGGCCTGGAGAAGCCCAACAAGGTTTCGCTGTGGCAGGATTACCAATACAACAACCACCACTGGGGCATGGCCGTGGACCTCAACTCCTGCATCGGCTGCGGCTCGTGCGTGATTGGGTGCCAAGTGGAGAACAACGTGGCCGTAGTAGGCAAGCAGGAAGTAATCAACCGGCGCGAGATGCACTGGATGCGCATTGACCGCTACTACAGCTCCGACCACCACAAGAGCGAGTTCGAGACGGAAGGCAAAGTGAGCACCTACGCGGCAATGGAAGACCCCTCGGAAAACCCGAAGGTAATTTTCCAGCCCATCATGTGCCAGCAGTGCAACCACGCGCCCTGTGAAACGGTGTGCCCCGTGTTGGCCACGACCCACAGCACCGAAGGCATCAACCAGATGACCTACAACCGCTGCATCGGCACGCGCTACTGCGCCAACAACTGCCCTTACAAAGTGCGCCGCTTCAACTGGTTCTCGTACTACTCGAACGAGAAGTTCCAGGACGTGAACAGCCACATGTTCACCGACCTTGGTCGCATGGTGCTGAACCCCGACGTAACCGTCCGGGCCCGCGGGGTGATGGAGAAGTGCAACTTCTGCATCCAGCGTATTCAGCTGGGCAAGCTCGAAGCCAAAAAGCAGAAACGCCGCCCCATGGATGGCGAGATTGTGACGGCCTGTGCCCAGTCCTGCCCCACCGAGGCCATTGTGTTTGGCGATATGCGCGACCCCGAAAGCCGTATCAGCCAGCTCATGCGCCGCGAGGATGGGGAGCGGGCCTTCCACGTGCTGGAGTCGCTCAACGTGCAGCCCAACGTAACGTACCTGACCAAGATTCGCAACGTCGAAAAGAGTGAGTTTTTCCCCGAGGAGCGCGAGCACGCCACGGCGCCCGGCGCCAAGGAGCACGCCTAATCCAGCAGGGGGTGTCCTCCCCCTGCTGGCCAGTATTATTTATAGAATATGTCGGAAGACTAGGTTTCCAAAGCCCTAAGACCTCCTTATTATGCAACACGTATCAGCCATCCGTGAGCCGCTCGTAACCGGCGGTAAAACGTACCACGACGTTACGGAAGACGTCTGCCGGCAGGTCGAGGCCGCGCCTAACATCCGCTGGATGGGCGCCTTCGCCGTGGCGCTGTTCTTCCTCGGTGTGTTCTTCTACTCCGTGTACCGCACCGTGTGGTACGGCATCGGCGAGTGGGGCCTGAACAAAACCGTCGACTGGGCCTGGGACATCACCAACTTCGTGTGGTGGGTGGGCATCGGCCACGCCGGCACCCTGATTTCGGCCGTACTGCTGCTGTTCCGGCAGAAGTGGCGCTCGTCCATCAACCGCGCGGCCGAGGCTATGACCATCTTCGCCGTAATCTGCGCCGGGCAGTTTCCTATCTTCCACATGGGTCGGCCCTGGGTGGGCTTCTGGGTATTCCCTCTGCAGAACACCTACGGCTCGCTGTGGGTGAACTTTAACTCGCCCCTGCTTTGGGACGTGTTTGCCATCTCGACTTACTTCTCCGTATCGCTGGTATTCTGGTACACGGGTCTGATTCCGGACTTCGCCACCATCCGCGACCGCGCCAAGGGTAAGTTCAGCAAGCTGGCATACTCCCTGCTGAGCTTCAACTGGCGCGGCTCGGCCAAGCACTGGAGCCGCTACGAGACGGTGTCGCTGATTCTGGCCGGCATCTCAACGCCGCTGGTACTGTCGGTGCACACCATCGTATCGATGGACTTTGCCACCTCGGTAGTGCCCGGCTGGCACACCACCATCTTCCCGCCCTACTTCGTGGCCGGTGCTATCTTCTCGGGCTTTGCCATGGTGCTTACGCTCATGCTCATCACCCGCGTGGTATTCAAGCTGGAGGATTACATCACGCTGGAGCACATCGCGCTGATGAACAAAATCATGATGGTGACCGGCTCCATCGTGGGCGTGGCATACATCACGGAGTTCTTCATTGCCTGGTACTCGCAGGTCGAGTTTGAGCAGTACGCCTTTATCAACCGCGCCACGGGCCCCTACTGGTGGTCGTATGCGGCCATGATGACCTGCAACGTGATTACGCCGCAGCTGGTGTGGTTCCGCCGCATCCGCTATAGCATCCCGGCCACGTTCGTGCTCTCGATTATCGTGAACATCGGCATGTGGTTCGAGCGGTTCGTGATTATCGTTACCTCGCTGCACCGCGACTACCTGCCCTCGTCCTGGGCTATGTTCTCGCCCTCGATTATTGATATCGGCATGTATGTCGGCTCGCTGGGCTTATTCTTCACCTTGTTCCTGCTCTTCGCCAAGTTCTTCCCGGTTATCAATATGGCCGAGGTGAAAACCATCCTCAAGTATGGTGTGGACAACGGTCCTACCTACCGCGGTGGTGTTTCGCACCACGCCCCTGCCCAGACGCAAACTATCACGACGCCCGGCGTTCCGGCTTCGGCGCCCGTAGCTTACAACAAATCCAATGACTAGCCCCGTTGCTCCCGCGGCCGCTCCGGTTCAGGCCGGCCCGTTCGCTACCGACAAGCATACCGGCACCAAGCGCTATGCCCTCGGCATCTTCGATGATGAAGATGTGCTGCTCCATGCCATTGAGAATGTGCGCGCCGCCGGCGTAAAAATATACGATGTATTCTCGCCTTACCCCGTGCACGGCATCGACGATGCACTGGGTATCGAACGCTCCCGCCTACCCATTGCGGCCTTTTTCTTCGGCCTGTGCGGGCTGAGCTTCGCGCTGTGGATGCAGATTTATATGCTGGGTTTCGACTGGCCGATGATTATCGGCGGTAAGCCTCACATTTCGCTGCCCTCGTTTGTGCCCGTAGCGTTTGAGCTGACGGTTCTCTTCACTGCCTTCGGCATGATGATTACCTTTTTCACTATCTGCGGCTTGTACCCCAAGCCCAAAGTGCAGGTGATGGATGTGCGCGCCACCGACGACAAGTTTGTGATGGCAATTGAATTGGATGAGACTTCCTCGCAGCTGCCCAAGCTGACGGAGCTGCTGCAAGCCAACGGCGCCACGGAAGTCAATCAGAAAGAAATGACCGTTAAGCACTAATGACAAATTCGCTTAAATCAGGACTAGCTATTTCGGCACTGCTGCTGAGCGCGGGCTTGTCGTCGTGCAACTCCCGCGCCGATGACCCTGGGGTGGAATACGCCCCCGAGATGTACGACCCCATCCCGTATGAGCCGCTGAAGCAGACTGGCTTCAATCAGGTAAATGCGTTTGGTATTAATCAGCGTACGCCCCCCGTTGCCACCATCCCGCGCGGCAAGCTCGACTACTACACCCACATTCCCAAGGACAGCGTAGGCATTGCCGAGCGCACACTGCGCAACCCCTACCCTTATACCAAGGAAAATCTGTTGGAGGGGCAGGTCCTCTACACCCGCGTGTGCGCCCATTGCCACGGCGAAAACGGCAACGGCCAGGGCCCAGTAGGTATCAAGTACAAGGGGGTGCCGAATTACTCGCAGGGTCAATACAAGACCATGAACGACGGGCATATCTACCACGTCATTCAGTGGGGTAAAAACCGGATGATGCCGCACGGCTCCATCGTAAACCCTGAGGAGCGCTGGAAAATCTCGATGTACGTGCACGTACTACAGCTCAACAACGACCCAGCCGACCTGCCCAAGCTCGTGCGCAACAGCGGTGGCTCGAAGCAGGATGTGCTGGACTCCAAGGTGATGGACCGCACGAATCAATATCCGGTGGAGGAAGCTCAGGCTGGCAAAGGCTCCGAAACACCCGGTCAGGGCGGGGCCGAGGGCCGCAATGGCAGCTCTATCTAGCCCTACTCGTTCTAGCCCGACCTATTCAGGCGCCTGGCGCTTTATCCGCAGCACAAACTGACTATGGCAATTCATTTAACGCATACTGACAGCCCCGCCGTCGCTCCGGCCGAGCAGCTGCAGCTCTCAGCCAGAGTTCGCAAACTCTTTACGTACATTATTGGCGCCGGCATCTTGGTGCTGGCCTTGGGCTTGCTGGCTAGCATGCTGCACTGGGGCGAAGAGCACCATGCGGCAGCTGGTGAAGCGGCTGGCAACCTCGGCGCTTCCGCCGGCCACGGCGCGGGCGCTTCGGCGCACCACGAAGGCAGCCCAACCTGGCTCAAGCGTCTGATTGTCAGTATCTGGCACAGCAACGTGTTTTTTGTGGGGGTATCGGTCGTTGGCACTGTCTGGATGGCTATTCAGTACGTAGCCTACGCGGGCTGGTCGGTGAGCGTGAAGCGCATCAGCGAGGCCCTGAGTGCCTGGTTGCTGCCCGGCGGCGTGATTATGCTGGTCATCTTCATCCTGGGTCGCCACGACATTTTCCACTGGACCCACGACGGTATCATGGAAAAAGGCAACCCGAACTACGACGCCATTATTGCCGGCAAAAGCGGCTTTCTGAACCTGCCTTTTTACCTGATTCGGATGCTGACCTACTTGGGCATCTGGTGGTTCTTTTCGCAGAAGCTGCGGCAGCTTTCACTGGCGGAAGACTTGAACGGGGGCACTTACTATTTCCACAAAAGCATCAAGACTGCGGCGCTGTTCCTCGTGCTGTTTGCCGTAACGTCAAGCATGGCTGCCTGGGACTGGGTTATGTCGGTGGATACGCACTGGTTCAGCACCATGTTCGGCTGGTACGTTTTCGCCTCGTGGTGGGTGACGGGCATTGCGACCATCCTGCTGACGGCCATTTTCCTCAAGCAAGCCGGTTACCTGCGTTTGCTTTCGGCTGGCCACATCCATGACCTGGGCAAGTTCATGTTCGGTTTCAGCATTTTCTGGACCTACGTGTGGTTTTCGCAGTTCATGCTGATTTGGTACGCCAACCTGCCCGAAGAGGCAGTCTACTTCAACCAGCGCCTCGGTGGATTTGATGGTCGGTACACCTGGATGTTCTTCTTTAACCTCGTCATCAACTTCGTTTTCCCCTTCCTGGCTTTGATGACGCGCGATGCCAAGCGGCAGATGATTATGCTGAAAATTGTCTGCATTGCCATCATCGCTGGGCACTGGTCTGACTTTTATTTAATGCTGATGCCCGGCACTCTAAAGGGCGAAAACGGGTTCTTGATTGAAATAGGCGTGGCTCTGATTTTCCTTGGTGCCTTCCTGATTCTGATGACCCGCCGCCTGGCAGCCGCGCCTCTGGTGCCGCTAAACCATCCCTTCCTCGACGAGAGCGTCCATCACGCCACCTAGTAGGAGAACTGAGATGTTAGAACTTAAAGCTTATACTTTGTTTGCCTTGTAAGGCTCCAGTTCTAAGCTGTAAATCTTTACCAAGAAATAATGACTGCTCTGACGATTTTACTGGTGCTGGTGCTCTTGCTGGTTGTGTTCGGCCTGCTGTTCCGTATCCAGATTCTAACTTCTATCTTCTCCGGTTCTTATACCAAGGACATTGGCATGAGCAACCGCGTTAATGCCATCCTGTTCCTGGTGTTCATGGTGGTTGGTGGCGGCTTGTTCTTCTGGTCGTTCGGTGAGAACTACAACAAGATGAACCCGCCCATTGCCTCGGTGCATGGCCACGCCATGGAGCGGATGTTCTGGACCACGATGACGGTTATCGGCATTGCTTTCGTCTTAACCCATCTGCTGCTGTTCATCTATCCCTACAAGTATCAGCACAAGGAAGGCCGCCGGGCTTACTTTTTCGCGCACAACAACAAGATTGAGGTTATCTGGACCATCATCCCGGCTATCGTGATGGCTACCCTGATTTTTGCCGGCTGGAAAGCTTGGACCCGCATTACCGGCCCGGCCCCCAAGGATTCAGTGGTGGTGGAGATGATGGGCAAGCAATATAACTGGCTCGTGCGTTATCCCGGCCGCGACGCGAAGCTGGGCGTCGTTAACTACCGCCTGATTGACGCGGTGAATGAGTTTGGGTTTGACCTGAGCGACAAGAGCGGTTTGGATGACTTCACCGCTGGCGAGGTGCACGTACCTAAGGGCCACCCGGTACTGATTAAGATTCGGTCGCGCGATGTACTGCACGCCGTGTATATGCCCCACTTCCGGGTGCAGATGTACGCCGTGCCCGGTATGCCGACCCGCTTTTGGTTTACGCCCACGGTGACCACCGACGAGATGCGCGCCAAGCTGGGCAACCCGAAGTTCAACTACGAAATTGCCTGCAACCAGATTTGCGGCCGTGGCCACTTCGCCATGAAGCTGAACATCATCGTGGATGAGCCCGAGGATTATGTGGCTTGGTACGCAGCTCAGAAGTCTTTCTCGGAACAAAACCCTGATGTTCTTGCTTCTTTCCAACAGAAGAACAAAACGTCCAATGGCTCGTCGGGTGCCCCGGCCCAACCCGATGTTGATGAGACGCTGGTGCAGCCGGTGAAGCCGCTGGCATCCAACCTGTAATACAAGCTTAATCCTTCACTATATGGACGTAAACCCTAACCTGTCCCCCGCAGTCGAGGCGAAAGGTGGAATCGGCACGGCGCCGGTGCCCCACGCCGAGCGCGAAGACCACCTGCACGAGCACGACGAGCACCATGACCAGCACTGGTTGTTCAAGTATGTGTTTAGCCAGGACCACAAGGTTATTGCTAAGCAATTTCTGATTACGGGCATTTTCTGGGCCATCATTGGCGGCACGCTCTCGAGCCTGTTTCGGGTGCAGCTCGGTTGGCCCGAGGCCACACTGGGCTGGCTGGAGCCGGTACTGGGCAAGTGGGTAGAAGCCGGCAAGCTCAACCCAGAGTTCTACCTCGCCCTGGTCACCATGCACGGCACCATCATGGTATTCTTCGTGCTCACGGCCGGCTTGTCGGGTACGTTCTCGAACTTCCTGATTCCGCTACAGGTCGGCGCCCGCGACATGGCGTCGGGCTTCATGAACATGCTCTCGTACTGGTTCTTCTTCCTGTCGAGCGTGGTAATGTTCGCCTCGCTGTTCATTGAAACCGGCCCCGCTGCGGCAGGCTGGACCATCTACCCGCCGCTGTCGGCTTTGCCGCAGGCCATCCCCGGCTCCGGCGCGGGCATGACCTTCTGGCTGGTATCAATGGCTTTGTTCATTGTGTCGCAGCTGCTAGGCGGGGTAAACTACGTGACCACGGTTATTAACCTGCGGACCCGCGGCATGAGCATGGCTAAGCTGCCGCTCACCATCTGGGCTTTCTTCCTGACGGCCATCCTGGGTATTCTGTCGTTCCCGGTGCTGTTCTCAGCCGCCCTGCTGCTGATTTTTGACCGCTCGTTCGGTACCTCCTTCTTCCTGTCTGACATCTACATCGCCGGGCAGGCACTGCACAATCAGGGTGGTTCACCGGTATTGTTCCAGCACCTGTTCTGGTTCCTGGGTCACCCCGAGGTTTATATCGTGATTATGCCCGCCATGGGCATGGTATCGGAAATTCTGGCTACCAACGCTCGTAAGCCCATCTTCGGCTACCGCGCCATGATTGGCTCCCTGCTGGGTATTTCGCTGCTGTCGTTCGTGGTGTGGGCGCACCACATGTTCGTGACGGGCATGAACCCCTTCCTGGGCTCGGTCTTCATGTTCCTGACGCTAATTATTGCGGTGCCGTCGGGTGTGAAAGTGTTTAACTGGCTGGCCACGCTCTGGCGCGGCAACATCCGCTTCACGGCCGCCATGCTGTTCTCGATTGGCTTTGTGTCGCTGTTCATCTCGGGCGGTCTGACGGGCATCATCCTTGGCAACGCCACGCTTGATATCCAGATGCACAATACCTACTTCGTAGTAGCTCACTTCCACTTGGTAATGGGTTCGGCAGCATTCTTTGGCTTGTTTGCGGGCGTCTACCACTGGTTCCCGAAGATGTTTGGCCGCATGATGGACGAGAAGCTGGGCTACATCCACTTCTGGCTGACCTTCATTGGCGTGTACGCGGTATTCATGCCGATGCACTACGTGGGTATTGCTGGCTTCCCCCGCCGCTACTACGCCTGGACTGGCTTCGACGCTTTCAGCCAATTTGCTGACCTAAACAAGTTCATCTCGATTGCCGCTATCCTGGCATTCTTCGCTCAGTTCATCTTCATTTTCAACTTCTTCTACAGCATGTTCCGCGGCCGTCGAGCCACTGAGAACCCCTGGAACTCGACGACGCTGGAGTGGACGACGCCGGTCGTGCCTGGCCATGGCAACTGGCCCGGCGAGATTCCGGCCGTGTACCGCTGGCCCTACGACTACAGCAAGCCTGGCGCCGAGACGGACTTCATCCCACAGAACGTGCCTTACTCGAAAACAGCTTCCTCTAACCTGCCTTACGAGCGGGAAATGGCGGAGTAGTTTGCTCGTAACTAGTTTATCCCAAAGCGGGTCGCCTAACCGGCGGCCCGCTTTTTATTTGAGTTCAGGGCAAAAATCAGTGCCGGAGCGCAAGGAATTAGCCGTGGCAATTGTTCCTTTTGCGGTAGCCAGCAGGGGGTTATTCCATCAGTCAGCGCGGTCTGCAGCCGTCTGACCGGTAGTCGATAGGTTCGTGGGTTTTGCTCCCCCTGCTGGCGCGGTTTATTTCCCTGCACCGCTTTGTTCTAGGCAGTCTTTTGTTGGCAGCTTTAATTATCAGCTATGAGGTTTCTCTTGCCCGCTTACGTACGCCGATTCCGCTTCGGAAGCACACTGACTGTCGTTTCCGTTTACTTGCTGATACTGGTGGGCGGCATAGTGCGCAGCACCGGTTCCGGCATGGGCTGCCCCGACTGGCCGAAGTGCTTCGGCACCTGGATTCCGCCCACGCAGGCCAGCCAGCTGCCAGTCAATTACAAGGAAGTTTATACCGCGCAGCGCGTGGCTAAAAACCAGAAGCTGGCGCGGACGCTGGAGAAGCTGGGATTTCAGCAGGTGGCCGGCGAGATTTTTGCGCACCCTTCGCAGTACATCGAAACCGATTTCAACCCGGTCAAGACTTGGATAGAGTACCTGAACCGGCTGTTGGGCGCGCTGATTGGTTTGTTTGTTTTTGCGGCGGCCGTAATGGCCCTCCCCTACTGGCGGCGCGACCGGCCGGTATTCTGGCTGGCGCTTTCAGCCTTTCTGCTGACCGGTGTGCAGGGCTGGCTGGGCTCGCTGGTGGTTTCGACCAACCTGCTGCCCATCATGGTTACCGTGCATATGGGCTTGGCACTGGTGATTGTGGCTGTGCTGCTCTACGCCGGAGAGCGAGCCCGCCGCGACTGGACGCAACCTGAGCCAGCCGCTATGGCAATACCCCCTGCTGGGCACGCGTTACGCCTGGGCTTGTGGCTGGCGCTGGGGCTGACCTTCACCCAGATTGTGCTGGGCACGCAGGTGCGGGAGCAGGTAGACCTAGTGGCGGCCGCGGCCAACGACCTGGGCCGCGAAAGCTGGGTTGCCCAACTCGGTAACGTGTTCAAGGTGCACCGCAGCACGTCTATACTAGTGCTGCTGCTTAATTTGTACTTAGGCTACCAGCTGTGGCAACTGGGCCGCGCCCGGCTGCGGCGCCTGGCTCTGGCCACAATGGGCCTCATTAGTTTAGAGGTGCTGGTTGGCATTACACTGGCCGATTGGGCCCTGCCGCCGGTGGCGCAGCCCGTACACCTGACGGTGGCCGTGCTGCTGTTTGGCGCGCAGTTTCTGACCTTGCTAGCCCTGAGCCATCGCGCGCCGCGCCGCTCCTCGGAAACTCCGGCTGCCGCCACCCAACGGGTTGTTGCGTAACTTTGGGGCCCCAATGAATGGACTTGACGAACGGATAGCGCGGGTACCCTCCGAGC
>CAXUEM010000030.1:0-351 GCA_964249885.1 uncultured Hymenobacter sp.
CTGGGAGGGGCAGACGCAACATGGCCGCAACTTACGCCCGAATGGTACGGCCGCGCTTACTTTGTAGCGGCCGGCCGTCGGGCCGCCGCCGCATTCATTTCTGACTTCTATTTTTATGGTAGCTGCTTCGTCGTCCGTCCTGATTGCCGCCACGGCCGACTTTATTGCCGCCAAGTTTGCCACTGAGGGCAGCGGCCACGACTGGGCCCACATCCGCCGGGTCTGGCACACGAGCCGGGTCCTGGCCGCCGCCACGCCCGGCGCCGACCCGCTGGTAGTGGAACTCGGGGCCCTGCTGCACGACGTGGCCGACTGGAAGTTTCACGCCGGCGACCAGGAGGCCGGGCCGCG
>CAXUEM010000030.1:361-9378 GCA_964249885.1 uncultured Hymenobacter sp.
CTTGCCGATGACCATGCGCTGGATCTCGCTCGTGCCCACGCCGATGAGCACTGTTGAGGGTCAACTGGTGCAGGACGCCGACCGGCTCGACGCCATTGGGGCCATCGGGGTGGCGCGGGCCTTTGCCTACGGCGGGCACAAGGGCCGCCCCCTGCACGACCCCGCCGTGCCGCCCGTGGTTCACAGCAGTTTCGAGAGCTACCAGCAAAACACGGCCCCGACCATCAACCACTTCTACGAAAAGCTGCTGCACCTGCAGGACCGGCTCAACACGCCCGCCGCCCGGCGCGCCGCCGCGGGCCGGCAGGCCTTCATGGAAGCGTTTCTGGCCCAGTTTCTGCGCGAGTGGGACGGGCAGGACCTGGACCTCAATCTGGACTCCGGTTTGCCTGCTGCCGGCTCGCCGGTATTGCCGGCCCGCAGGGGGTAGGCGGGGCTGCCCCCCTGCTGGTCGGCCCTATGGGCTCCCTCGCTGGCCGTCAGGGCCTTGGGGGGCTGAGCGGGTGACGGCTGGCTTGTTTTTGTTTCTCTTTTTTGCTTATGCTTTCTGCTTTCCGCGCCCTCTTTTCTGCCCTGCTGCTGAGCTTGCTGCTGGCCGGCTGCCGCTCCTGTCCCATCGAAACCTGCCGCGTGCGCAAGGTGCACCTGCACGACGGCAACCGCTACCGCGGGCAGCCGCTGTGGAAAAAGCAAAACCCGGCCATTGGCGAGAAAATTAAGGTGCACAACACCAAGCAGAAGCGCCGCAGCAACGACCGCAGCAAGGCCCTGTAGGCGGACCCCCTGCTGGCTTCGGCAAAACGCCCCGCGAAGGCCCGAAAACTAGGTTTTTCGGGCTTTTCGGCGTAACTTGCGGGCTTAACGAACCTCATTTCCCACCGGGACCCGCGCGGCCTGAAAACCCCGCTGGCTCCCCCGAAAACCCCTTTATGGCGGAAGGCGAAAAAATCATTTCGATTAACATCGAAGACGAGATGCGCGGCGCCTACATCGACTACTCGATGTCGGTTATCATCTCCCGGGCCCTGCCCGATGTGCGCGACGGCCTCAAGCCCGTGCACCGCCGGGTGCTCTACGGCATGAGCGAGCTGGGCGTGAGCTACAACAAAAGCTACAAGAAGTCGGCCCGTATTGTGGGCGAGGTGCTCGGCAAATACCACCCCCACGGCGACTCCTCGGTGTATGACACCATGGTGCGCATGGCCCAGGACTGGAGCCTGCGCTACCCGCTCGTCGACGGGCAGGGCAACTTCGGCTCCATCGACGGCGACTCGCCGGCCGCCATGCGCTACACCGAAGCCCGCCTGAAGCGCCTGGCCGACGAGCTGCTGGGTGATTTAGATAAAGACACGGTCGACTTTCAGCCCAACTTCGACGACTCTCTCGAGGAGCCGAGCGTGATGCCGGCGCGCTTCCCGAACCTGCTCGTCAACGGCACCACGGGCATCGCCGTCGGCATGGCCACCAACATGGCCCCGCACAACCTGACGGAGGTGGTAAACGGCATCGCGGCCTACCTGGAAAACGACGAGATTACCGTGGCTGAGCTCATGGAGCACATCAGCGGCCCAGACTTCCCCACCGGCGGCATTATCTACGGCTACGAGGGCGTGCGGCAGGCGTTTGAAACCGGCCGGGGCCGCATCGTGATGCGGGCCAAGGCCCACTTCGAGACGAGCAAAACCGGCAAAGACCAGATTGTGGTGACCGAGATTCCCTACATGGTGAACAAGGCCAGCATGATAGAGCGCACGGCGGCCCTGATTAACGACAAGGTTATCGAGGGCATCTCTGACTTGCGCGACGAGTCGGACCGCGACGGTATGCGCATCGTCTACGATTTGAAGAAGGACGCCCTCAACACGGTGGTCCTGAACAATTTGTACAAGAAAACCCAGCTGCAAAGCTCGTTCGGCGTTAACAACGTCTGCCTGGTCAAGGGCCGGCCGATGACGCTCAACCTCAAGCAGCTGATTGAGTATTTCGTCGAGCACCGCGCCGACGTCATTGTGCGCCGCACCCGCTACGAGCTGGCCGAAGCCCAGAAGCGCGCTCACATCCTGGAGGGCCTGCTCATTGCCCTCGACCATTTAGATGAGGTCATTGCCCTGATTCGGGCCTCGCGCGACGGCGACGCCGCCCGGGCCCAGCTCATCGAGCGTTACGCCCTGAGCGAGGTGCAGGCCCGCGCCATTCTGGACATGCGGTTGCAGCGCCTGACGGGCCTGGAGCGCGACAAAATCGTGGCCGAGTACGATGAGCTCATGCGCCTGATTGACCACCTGAACGCCGTGCTGGCCTCGCCGGAGTTGCAGAAGCAGATTATCCGCGACGAGCTGCAGGAAATCAAGGAGCGCTACGGCGACGCCCGCCGCACGGAAATCAACCACGTCGGCGGCGAGTTCGACGAGATTGACATGATTGCCGACGAGGCCATGGTCATCACCATCTCGTGCGAGGGCTACATCAAGCGCACCGGCCTGGATGAGTACCGCACCCAGGGTCGGGGTGGGGTAGGAGCCCGCGGCGCCGCCTCCAAGCTCGATGACTTCACCGAGCACCTGTTCGTGGCCAACACCCACGAGTACTTGCTCATCTTCACCGAGCAGGGCCGGCTGTTCTGGCTCATGGTGCACAAGATTCCGGAAAGCGGCAAGGCCACCAAGGGCACGCCGCTGCAGAACCTGATTGACAAGCCCCGGGAAGACTCAGTGCGGGCGGTGCTGAACGTGCGGGGCCTGAAAAACCCGGACTACCTGCAGAATACCTATCTCATGTTCTGCACCGAGCAGGGCACGGTGAAGAAAACCCCGCTCGAAGCCTACTCGCGGCCCCGCGCCGCCGGCATCAACGCCATCAGCGTGAACGAGGGCGACCGGCTGCTTGACGTGCAGCTCATGGCCGCCGGCGCCGAGGTGGTGCTGGCCTCGCGGGCCGGCCGCGCGGTGCGCTTTAATGAGGAAAAGGTGCGCAGCATGGGCCGTAACGCGGCCGGCGTACGCGGCATCAGCCTTGCGGGCCCCGCCGACCGGGTGGTGGGCATGGTGTGCATCTCGGACCCGACGCAGGAGCTGCTGGTGGTGTCGGACAACGGTTTCGGCAAGCGCAGCGAACTGGAGGAGTACCGCGTCACGAACCGCGGGGGCAAGGGCGTCCGGGCCATGAAGCTGACCGACAAAACCGGGCAGCTGGTGAGCATCAAGGACGTAAACGACGCCGACGAGCTGATGATAATCAACAAGTCGGGCATCACCATCCGGCTGCGGATGAGCGACTTGCGCACCATCGGCCGCGCCACGCAGGGCGTACGCCTGCTGAAAATCAGCGAGAAAGATGAAATCTCCTCGGTGGCCAAGGTAGCGGCCGAAGAGAAAGAGCCGGAAACCGAAGCCGGATTGGAGGGCAGCACTGATTCGGCCGTCCTGAGTCCGGCCGCGCTGCTGGGGGCCGATGGCGATGGCCTCCGCAACCCCGAAACAGCTCCCGCGCCGCTCACGACCGCCGATGCCGGGCCGGAGGAGGTAGCCTAGCCTGGGGCGAGCTAACCGGGAAAAAGCGGGGTGGTTGTCATAACCACCCCGCTTTTTTTGTGCCGTATCTGTTTGGTGCGTAGCCTAACTGCCTGGGCTTTAAGCAGGCAGCCAGCATCTGGGAACCTGTCCGCTCCGGCTGCGTTTAGCGGCCGGAGCGGGCGGCCCTATTTTTGCTTTTCCCATTCCCGTTATCCTTTTTTCGTTTTCCTTCTTTCCATGAAAAAGAGTTTGTTTTTTGCGGCCCTGGCGGCTGCTTCTCTGGCCCGGCCGGCGGCCGCGCAAAATTCGGCCGTAGTAAACGCCGTTTTAAACCAGCGCAATGGGGTGCTGGACAAAGCCCGCGCCGATATTGACAAGGCCATAGTGCACGAGAAAACCAGCGGCAAAGCCAAAACCTGGTACACGCGGGGCGAGATTTACGAGCAGATGACGGGCAATGCCATCTACGGCAAGCTGCTGCAGCCCGGTGAGGGCACCCAGAAGGCGTTCGAAAGCTACCAGAAGGCTATTGCGCTGGAAGGCAAAGACAGTGAGTATGGCAAGCTGGCCACGGCCAAGCTGAATAATGTTTACGTCGCGGCCTTCAACGAGGGCATAAGCAACTACAAGGCTAAAGACTACGACAAGGCCCTGGCCAGTTTCCAGATGGCGTCGACTATTCAGCCGACCGATACCATGGCCGTGCTTAACATTGCCGCCATCTACGACGAGAAGCAGGACATGGCTAATGCCAAGGCGTCGTATAACAAGCTGCTAGCCACTGGCTACAAGTCGCCTACTGTTTACACGCGGCTATTTCAGATTGCCAAGCAGGAAAAAGATGAAAAGGCGGCCGCTCAGGTGATGCAGCAGGCCCTGCAGGCGTACCCGAACAACAAGGCCTTCATGCTGGAAGAGCTCAATATGTACCTGAGCTCGGGTCGGGGTAAGGAAGCAATTGACAAAATTCAGCGGGCCATCGCCGCTGACCCCAAGAACTCCAACTTGTATGCTGTGCTCGGTTCGGTGTACGACCAGAACAAGCAGCCGGAGTTGGCGCTGGACGCCTACAAAAAAGCTGTTGAGGCCGATCCTAACAACTTTGATGCACAGTTCAATCTGGGGGTTTATAATTACAACCGTGCTGCCGAGCTCTATACCAAGGCCAGCAAGATGAACCTGGCCACGTATCAGAAGTCGGGTAAGCAGCTGGAGGTTCAAGGCAAGAAATATTTCCAGGATTCAGTACCGTACTTTGAAAAGGCGCTGCAACTGCAGCCCGATGACCGTAATACCCTCACCTCGCTGCAGAAAGTATATTTCCGCCTGGGCCGCACGGCTGATTCGGAACGACTGAGTGCGAAGCTGCAGTCGTTGAAGAAGTAAATTAAGTCAATTCACCTATAATAGGGAAGGGCCCGGCTGGTGACAGTCGGCCCCTTTTTTATGTTTTTAGAATATTGACTTAACATAATATAAATTATAAGACAATTGTATTGATTCGTTTTAAGTTGTTGAATGTAAAACACGGTTCGCGAGACAGGCAATCTTATAGGAATAATTAGACCAGCTTTCTAACTCATATATCTTGAATTAGCTTTTATTCTTTTAGTACTATGCATATTATCTGAATCTCAAATAGGCTTGTATGTGGAAGTAGTTGTGTTAGCTGTCGGATGGTATGGTGATTAGCCTTTGAGTTGTTGCTCTAGTTCGATTATAGTTTGTTCCGGCAAGTAAGATATCCGGCAAGTAATTTTTTGATTGCTGTTCTTACGAGGGTGTTTTAAGTATCTAAAGGGTCTGTTGTAGCTATTTAGATACATGAGAACCATTTTGATGAAAGTAGTATAAGGTGCAAATCCCCATTGCTTTAAAAATGAGGAGTAGCACAAACGCAATAGTATCAAATGCAATAGTATCAAATACGTTTGGTTTAAACTTATAAAGTAATAAATAGTCCAAAAACATAAAAAATTATTGACTTTTTAACTTTTTTGTACTTTATGTACGCCATCAGTGAAGATGTAAATAGTTTTGTGCTTAATCACCATTTTTTTATTTACTGACTCTGACATTACTTTTGTGCTTACTAAGATAGACCCTCCTAAACCTCCCTAATTTTTTATGCCTAAACTTATAGACTATCCCCGTACCAGTTATGCTGGTGCCTGGGAAGTAGCTGATGTGGTAGACGACACCGGAGGCAAGTGTGCCCTTGATACGTGCGCACGTAAACTAAACCGCAAGGTTAGTGGCTCCTTTAAGGCAATTATTGGTTCAGCAGTTAAGTTTGGACTACTGACCAGCAAGCGCGAACTACTAACCACGACAACCTTATTCCGGCGCATTAAGCACGCCTACGATAAACAGGAAGAGCTATTGTTTCATCGGGAGGCTTTTCTAACTCCACCCCTGTTCACCCAGCTCTGCCGCAAATTTCGCTCCCGAGAACTACCAGTACAAATGCTGGACATTATGCTCATCCGGGAGTTCGACGTTGAGGAAATAAACGCGCAGGGCGTGGCTAAAGCCTTTATAGATGGCGCCCGCATGGTTGGACTGCTGGATGAGCGCAATACTATCGCTGATATAGACCAGCTCGCCGCCCAACAGCCCTCGCGCCGGGAGCTGGCAAGTCCGGAACTCAGCCCAAACTCGTTCCGGGCTGAGGTAGCGCGGTCCAACGCCGCTGCATCAAGTAGCGGCCCCGAAAACAATAGCATCACGAGCAGCAAAACGGATGCAATCCCTCCAAGGTCCACCAGCGCAATAGCCGAAATGGCCCCAGAGGAGCGGCACTCTGGTAATTCAGCTGCTTCTTCCATGCCTCTCAAAGGAAGCGATGCGGTAGCCAGTTTGTTTGGGTTGGCTGATTCACCTGCAGTGAGCAACCAATCAGGCCAATCTGAAACTGAAGCAGCCAGCAGGGGGTATTCAACGTTGGGCACTGATTCCGCCGCGAACGATAGGCAACCAGCGGCTCCCGTCGCTCCAGCCCGCAGCCCACGCCCTCAAAGCAGCAATAGCATCCCCGCACCTACTACGGCCCTACCCCATTCATCGCGGCCGGTTGCTTCTCCAGTGCCACCAGAGCAGCCAGTTTCTCAAAGTGCTGCTACTTCGGGTGGAGCAGCAGCAGGTACGCCGGCTCCGCGGGCTTTAGAACCAACCCGCGGCTTCCGGATTGAGTTAAGCGGCCCCGGTCTCAATACAGTGCTTGATGTGAACGATGAGGACGATTTGGCTCTCGCGCGTTTTTTACTTGATAAAATAGGACGTCAATTGAGCAAGTAACTGCTGTGCTGTTGCTGTTTTTTGTACGTGTTAATTTTTTATGTTAAGTAGAATTATGTTTGAAAAGCCCTTTGCTGATACATGAAGTAAAGCAAAGGGCTTTTTTTGAAGATACGATTCTATTTGTACTGTCAGTAAGGTCCTAGGTACTCAGGGCTTCAGTCGGGCCGGCGGACGCCAGCCGCGATACTCTGGTGACGCTCTTGCAGTACAGCCAGTACCTCGGCCAGGCTTAGGTCAGCCGCGCTGAGCAACACGAGCAGATGATAAAGCAGGTCGGCCGCTTCACCGGGCAGCCCCGTGCGGTTGCCGGCCACGGCATCGATGACCGTTTCCACGGCCTCCTCCCCTACCTTCTGCGCAATCTTGGGCAGGCCCTTGGCAAAGAGGCGGGCTGTATAGGACTCCGGCTCTTCCTGCGGAAACTGCCGGCGCCGCTGAATCAACCGTTCCAGCTCGGCCAGGAAGCCCACCGGCGCGGCGGGCGCGGCCGTTTGCCCAGCCTGCTCGAAGCAGCTTACCGTGCCGCGGTGGCAGGTAGGGCCCTGGGGGCGGGCCCGGATGAGCACGGCGTCCTGGTCGCAGTCGGGGTGCAGGCTCACGACTTCCAGAAAGTGGCCGCTGGCTTCGCCCTTAGTCCAGAGCCGGTTTTTCGAGCGGGAGAAAAACGTTACCCTCCCCTCCTGCTGGGTTTTGAGCCAGGCTTCCTCGTTTAGGTAGCCGAGCATAAGTACCTGCCCGGTGTCGGCGTCCTGCACCACGGCCGGCAGCTGCCCATTCATTTTGGCGAAATCCAGGCTAATCATTGTCTCAGGCTTTTTTTAAGTAATAAGAATACTGCCATTAAGAATACAAATACATACCGTGCTGCCCTGACTACTCCGGCTAGGTGGCGGCCGGCGGGCGCACGGCTACCCCAACGGTTGCCAGGTACTGCTTGAGCTGCGGAATGGGCACCTCCCCGAAATGGAAAATGCTGGCCGCCAAAGCAGCATCGGCCCCGGCCTGCTGAAAGACGGCGCGGAAGTGCTCGGCCCGGCCAGCTCCCCCCGAGGCGATGATGGGCACGGGCACGGCCGTGCCCACGGCCGCCGTCAGCTCTAGGGCGAAGCCTTCCTTGGTGCCATCGTGGCTCATCGAGGTGAGCAGGATTTCGCCGGCGCCGCGGTCGGCCGCTTCGCGGCACCAGGCCACGGCCCCGTGCCCGGTGGGCTGGGTGCCGGCGCGGGTAAACACCTCCCAGCCGGGGGCTTCCGCTGAATTCAAAACCAGCGGCGCGGTGCGGCCCGGCGCGGTATAGCGCGCGTCTACCGCCACGACGATGCACTGCGAGCCGAAGCGCCGCGCCAACTCGTCAATCAGGCCGGGCCGGGCCAGTACCGAGGAATTCAGGCTCACCTTGTCGGCGCCGTTGAGCAAAAGCAGCTCGACATCGGCCACGGTCCCGATGCCCCCGCCCACAGTGAAGGGAATGTTGACCTGCCGGGCTACCTCCCGCACCAGGGGCAAGAGCGTGGCGCGCTTTTCATTCGTGGCCGTGATGTCGAGAAACACCAGCTCGTCGGCGCCTTCTTCGGCGTAGCGGGCTGCCAGCGCCACCGGGTCGCCGGCATCGCGCAGTTCCTCGAAGCGCACGCCCTTGACGGTGCGGCCGTTTTTGATGTCGAGGCAGGGAATCAGACGCTTGGTAAGCATATGCGAGGTTGAATAACAGTTGTCTTAAGCGCGTGCCTCAGCCGAAAACGGCGGCGTCGGCAGCATTGGCGGCAAACCAGGCCTGTAGCTGCGCCTCGCTGATGGTGCCTTCGTAGATGGCCTTGCCCACGATAGCGCCCGCCAGGCCCGCCGCCTGGCAGGCTTCGAGGTCGGCTACGGTGGTGACGCCGCCGCTGGCCACGAGCCGGGCGGCGGGCAGCGCCGCCCGCAGAGCCTGGTAGGCCGGCAAGGATGGGCCCTGCAGCAAGCCGTCCTTGCTTACATCGGTGCAGATAAAGGTGCTGGCGCCGGCCGCCAGGTAGTCGGCCATAAAGGCTGCGAGCGGCCGGTTCGACTGCTCGGTCCAGGCGCCCACCGAAATATAGCCGTCCCGGAAATCGGCCCCGATGATGATGCGCTCGGCCCCGAAGCGCCGTAGCCACTCTTCTACCAGCGCCGGCTCGCGCACGGCAATGGAGCCGGCCGTGAGCTGGGCGGCCCCGGCGCTGAAGA
>CAXUEM010000030.1:9388-11295 GCA_964249885.1 uncultured Hymenobacter sp.
TGCTTTGCACGCCCCCGCCAAAATCAATGTGCAGCCCGGTGTGGCGGGCCAGCCGCTCGAGCACGGCCAGCTGCCGGGGCGCGCGGGCGCGGGCGCCGTCGAGGTCCACGAGGTGCAGGCGCCGGGCGCCGAGCTGCTCGAAGCGCTGGGCCACGGCCAGCGGGTCGGCGGCGTAGGTGGTCTGGCGGGCAAAGTCGCCGGCGCTCAGCCGCACGCAGTGCCCGTCGATTAAGTCAATGGCAGGAATCAGAACCATACGCTTGCTAGCAGTTTTTCAGGAAGTTTTCGAGAATCCGCTCGCCTACCGGGCCGCTTTTCTCGGTGTGAAACTGCACCCCGTAGAAGTTGCCCGCCTGCACGGCGGCGCTGAACGGGGCCGCTTCCGGGTAGCGGCTTTCGGCCAGCGTGTAGGCCCCGACCGGGGCGCGGTAGCTGTGCACGAAGTACACGTAGGCCGCTTCGGGCAGGCCGGCCAGCAGGGGGGATTGCAGATTATGCAGCGTGTTCCAGCCCATGTGCGGGACCTTGAGCGTGGTTTCGGCCGGAAAGCGCGTGACGTTGAACGGCAGGATGCCCAGCAGGGGGGCATCATTTTCCTCCGAGTGCTGGCCCAGCAGCTGCATGCCCAAACAGATGCCCAGAAACGGCTGCCGCAGGGTGGGCAGCAGCTGGTCGAGGCCCTGCTGGCGCAGCTCCTGCATGGCCGACGAGGCCTCCCCTTCTCCCGGAAACAACACCCGGTCGGCGCGGCGGATGTGCGCGGCGTCGGCCGTGAGCGTGGCCGTGACGCCCAGCCGCTCCAGGGCGAAAAGCAAGGACTGCACGTTCCCCCCCTTGTAATCAATGACGACAACGTCCACAGGATAGTGATTAGTGATTAACGATGAATGATAAGTGAGCGACTAAAAGACATTCATCACTCATCTTTCATTATTATTACAGGATGCCCTTGGTACTGGGGATTTCCATGCGGCCGGCGTCGCGGGCCACAGCCATTTTGATGGACTTGGCCACGGCCTTGAAGATGGCTTCGATTTTATGGTGCTCGTTCTCGCCCTCGGCTTTAATGTTGAGGTTGCAGCGGGCGGCGTCGGCGAAGCTCTTGAAGAAGTGGTAAAACATCTCGGTGGGCATGTCGCCGATTTTCTCGCGCCGGAACTCGGCCTCCCAGACGAGCCAGGGCCGGCCCGAAAAATCCAGCGCGGCCTGGGCCAGCACGTCGTCCATGGGCAGCAGGAAGCCGTAGCGGGCCAGCCCGCGCTTGTCGCCCAGGGCCTGGGCAAAGGCCTCGCCCAGGGCAATGGCCGTGTCCTCGATGGTGTGGTGCTCGTCGATGTGCAGGTCGCCCTGCACCTCAATCTGCAGGTCCACGCCCGAGTGCTTGCTGAGCTGGTCGAGCATGTGGTCGAAGAAGCCCAGGCCGGTGTGCATCTCGGGGCGGCCCTGCCCGTCGAGGTTGAGCGCGATACGAATTTTGGTTTCGTTCGTGTCGCGCTGCACCAGGGCGGTGCGGGCGGGCAGGCGCAGAAACTGGTAGATGCGCTCCCAGCTCAGGGTGGTCAGGGCGGCGCGGGGGTCGGCTTCGGCTTCGGGCCGGAGCAGGATGGCCTGAGCGCCCAGGTTCTGGGCCAGCTCCACGTCGGTCAGCCGGTCGCCGAGCACAAAGGAGCCGGCCAGGTCGTAGCCGCTGCCCTCGCCCAGGTACTGGCTCAGCATGCCCAGGCCGGGCTTGCGGGTGGGCAGATTGTCGTGCGGGAAGCTGCGGTCAATGTGCTCGCGCGCGAACTCCTCGGTGTACTCGCACAAGAACCCCTTGATGAGGTTCGTCGTGAAGTCGCTGATGTTGTCCTGACCGACGCCAGAGCCGACCAGGGTCACCTTCTCCAGGTGGCTGCCGTCGGTAACCG
>CAXUEM010000030.1:11305-15218 GCA_964249885.1 uncultured Hymenobacter sp.
CTCCACGCCCTCTGCGCGCAGGATGTCCAGCATCAGCGTGTGGGCCGGCCAGAACGTATCCTCCGGGAAGCTGGCGGGCCCAGCCCGTCCTGGTTGCTGACCAGCACGAGCTCGAAATCCAGCTCTCGGGCAATGCGCGCCAGCCCCGAGATGGCGCCGGGCACGAACTGAAACTTGTCGGGGCGCAGCGAGTCGATTTGAAAATCCGTCGGCGGCTCGATGAGAATGGTGCCGTCGCGGTCAATGAAGAGTACTTTTTTCAAGGCTAAATCAGAACGGAATAAGAGAAACTTCGTCTGGCGGCGGGCGAGAAATTACTGATACTCGGCCAGCGCCTGCAGCAGCCGCTCGTTTTCGGCCGGCGTGCCCACGGTCAGGCGCAGCGTGCCGGCGCAGCCGGGCTGGGTCGTGCGGTTGCGCACCACGATGCCGCGGCCCAGCAGGTAGTCGTACACGCGGGTGGCGTCGGGGTGGAAGCGCACGAGCAGGAAGTTGGCGTCGGAGGGAAAGACCTGCGCGACGATGGACAGCGCGGGCAGGCGCTGTGCGAGCCAGTCGCGGCCGGCCAGCAGGGTATGACGCAGCTCGCCGAAGTGCGGGGCCGCCGCCAGCGCCCGCAGCGCGTGCTGCTGGCTGGCTTCCGACACATTATAGGGCGGCTTGATTTTGTTCAGGTAGCCGATAACCGCCTCCGCGGCGAAGGCCATGCCCAGGCGCAGGCCGGCCAGGCCCCAGGCCTTGGAGAAGGTCTGCAGCACCACTAGGTTGGGAAACTCGTCCAGCCGCGTGGTCCAGCTCGGCGCGTCAGCGAAGTCGGCGTAGGCCTCGTCCACCACCACCAGGCCGCCGAACCCGCGCAGCACCGCCTCGATGGCGTCGGCGCGGAGCAGGTTGCCGGTGGGGTTGTTGGGCGAGCACAGAAACACGAGCTTGGCCGCGGAGGCCACAATGCCGGCCACGGTTTCGGGCGCCAGCTGAAAGTCCGCCGTGAGCGGCAAACGCTCCAGGGCCACGTCGTTGAGGTTGGCGGCCACCTCGTACATGCCGTAGGTGGGCGGCAGAATCAGGATGCGGTCCTGCCCGGGCCGGCAGGTCAGGCGCACAAGCAGGTCGATGGCCTCGTCCGAGCCGTTGCCCAGAAATATCTGGCCCGGCCGCACGCCCTTGAGTTGGGCCAGCTCCTGCTTCACGGCCCGCTGCTGGGGGTCGGGGTAGCGGTTGAACTGCGCGGGGCCGGTGCTGCCCAGGCTGTTCTCGTTCGCGTCGAGCATGACCTGGGCCTCGCCCTGAAACTCGTCGCGGGCCGACGAGTACGGCTTCATGGCGCGGATGTTGGGCCGCACCAGGCCGTCGAGGTCGAAGGCCGCGGCCGCGCCGGGGGTTTTCCCGGCGGGGTTAGTTGTTACACGCATCGGACTTTTTGGGGAGGGTGTAACACTTTTTGTTACACCGCGGGAAAAAATAAACTTCTTTGTAACAAAACCACCGCCGGCCTCAGCGGCCGGCGACGGCCGCGCGGCGCAGGGCCACGGCGTGGGCGTGAGCCCGCAGGCCCTCGGCCTCGGCCATGCACTCCACCGTCGGGGCCAGCGCCTGCACACCGGCCTCGCTCAGGCGCTGAAAGGTGATTTTCTTCACGAACGAGTCGACCGACACGCCGCTGTAGTTGCGGGCGTAGCCGCCGGTGGGCAGGGTGTGGTTCGTGCCGGAAGCGTAGTCGCCGGCGGCCTCGGGCGTGAGGTGGCCCACGCACACCGCGCCCGCGGTGGTCACCCCCACGGCCACGCGCTCCGGGTACGCCACGGCCACAATCAGGTGCTCGGGCGCGTACTGGTTTGAGAAGCGCAGCATGGCCTCCGCGTCGGGCAAGACCAGGGCGCGGCTGGCGGCCAGGGCCTGCCGGGCCACGTCCTGGCGCGGCAACTGCCGGAGCTGGCTCTCTACTTCGGCCAGCACCCGCGGCAGCAGGCCGGCGTCATCGGTCAGCAAGAGCACCTGCGAGTCGGGGCCGTGCTCGGCCTGCGAGAGCAGGTCGGCGGCCACGAAGGCGGGGTTGGCGCTGCTGTCGGCGATGACCAGCACTTCGGAGGGGCCAGCCGGCATGTCGATGGCCACCCCCTGCTGGGCTGCTAGTTGCTTGGCCGCCGTCACGTAGCGGTTGCCGGGCCCGAAAATCTTGTCCACGGCCGGCACGCTCCCGGTGCCGTAGGTTAGCGCCGCCACGGCCTGCGCGCCGCCGGCCTTGATTATCGTGGTCAGGCGCAGCTCCTGGGCCACAAACAAGATAGCCGGGTGCACCTGCCCCGTGCCGCGGCCGGGCGGGGTGCAGAGCACAATCTCGGGGCAGCCGGCCAGCCGGGCCGGCACGCCCAGCATGAGCAGGGTGCTGAAGAGCGGGGCCGTGCCGCCCGGCACGTACAGGCCCACGCGCTGCACCGGCACGCTGCGGCGCCAGCAGCGCACGCCGGGCATGGTCTCGACGGGCAGCTCCCCCCCCTGCTGGCTGCGGTGAAAGGCCTCGATGTTGCGCCGCGCCTGCCGGATAGCCTGCTGCAGCTCGGCCGGCACCTGGGCGGCGCCGGCGGCCAGCTCGTCGGCGCTCACGCGCAGGTCAGCCAGGTTGGGCACGCCGTCAAGCTCGGCGGCGTAGCGGCGCAGGGCGGCGTCGCCGTGCTGCTGCACCTCGGCGAAGATGTCCCGCACGCGGGCGGCCACTTCGGGGGCGGCCGCGTGCTCGGCCCGCTGCTGCAAGGCCGGCCAGGTGGCCGGCTCGGGATTCAGAAAAGTCTGCAAAATCAATGAGCAATTAATAATGAGTAATGAGTAATTGGCCTGAGTGATTGAACAGCATTGCTCATTACTCATTATTAATTACTCATTGGCACTTACTCTATCATCTTCTCGATGGGCAAAACCAGGATGCCCTCGGCGCCCACGGCGCGCAGCTGCCCGGTGATGTGCCAGAAATCGTCTTCCTGCACCACCGACTGCACCGACACCCAGCCGGCCTCAGCCAGCGGCGTGACGGTGGGCGACTTGATGCCCGGCAGCAGGGCCCGCACCGCGTCCAGGGAGGCCACCGGGGCGTTGAGCAGGATGTACTTGTGGCGCTTGGCCCGGCGCACGGCCTGCATACGAAACCGCAGCTGAGCCAGCAAATCGGCTTTTTCGGCGCTCAGCCCGGCCGAGGCAATGAGCACGGCCTCGGAGCGGAACACGGTTTCGACCTCGCGCAGGCCGTTGCCGAGCAGCGTGGAGCCCGACGAGACGATGTCGCAGACGGCGTCGGCCAGGCCAATGCTGGGCGCAATTTCGACCGAGCCGCTGATGACGTGCAGCTCGGCCTGCACGCCCTGCCCGGCCAGGTAGCGGCCCAGCAGCTGCGGATACGAGGTGGCAATGCTGCGCCCGCTCAGGTCCGCGAGGCTGTTATACACCTCGCCCCGGGGCACGGCCAGCGCCAGCCGGCACTTGCTGAAACCCAGGGCCTCGACCTGCAGCTCGTTGCAGCCGGCTTCCTCGAGCACATTCTGGCCCACGATGCCCAGGTCGGCCACGCCGTCGCGCACGTAGCCGGGGATGTCGTCGTCGCGCAGAAACAGGATTTCAAGCGGGAAATTGCTGGCCTCGGTCTTGAGCTTGTGGGTGCTGGACTGAAAGCTGATGCCGCACTCGCGGATGAGGCTGAGGGAGTCCTCGCTCAGGCGACCGGACTTCTGAATGGCTAAACGAAGCATTTTTGGGCGAATAGTAAGGAGCAATGAGCTCGGAGGAAGCCGGCTGATTGCCCCCTGAAGGGGGTGTTGGCCCGAGGGCACCGGCTACATCAGTCGGCCTGCGCACCCGTGCCACCCGGAAAATGAGGACATGAAAAAGCCCGGCGGGCCGCAGCAGAGGCGGCCGACGGGCGCGG
>CAXUEM010000030.1:15228-15891 GCA_964249885.1 uncultured Hymenobacter sp.
CGCCCCGCCCCCCCCGCCCAATACTCCCCAGCCAAACCCCCGGGGCGGCCCCCGCCGGGGGCGGCGGCGGCCCGCGGCGGGGGAGGCGCGGGCTACCGGCGCTGACTAGCACCCGGCAAGCTGCCCGGCCCCCCGCAGATGGTGGTGATGGTGCGCGGCCACTTTTCCGGCCACGGCCAGCGTCAGCCCCGAAACCGGGGCCGTGGGCAGCGAGGAAAAAAGCACGGCGGAGCCTGACATCGGGGCAAAGGTAGCAGAGAATCCCAAATCCGCGCTATTCGGCGGCCGGGGGCGGGCCCTGCTTCTACCAGCAGGGGGTCCGAAGGTTTGGGAAAGAAGTGAAAAATAATGGCCGGGCGCCAGCCGGGCCGGGCCGGATAGCCGTACGCAAGCGCGCCAGCCCGGCCTCGGGCGGGCCCTGCTGTTCTCGCCGGCGCACCTACCAGTCCTTGCTTATGCTCCTGCCCCAATTCGTTTTGCTGCGGCAGCGCCGCCGGCGCGGCGCCCCGGCCACCCCCGGCGGCGCGCCCCTGGCCCGGCTGCTGCCCGGCCTGAAAACCCTAGTGCTCATCGTCTTGGGCATTCTGAGCGCGGGCAGGGGCATCAAGGGCTTTCTGGAGTCGAGGCCCTTTATTGATGGCGGCGGTACGGGCGGCTCGCTGG
>CAXUEM010000031.1:0-1326 GCA_964249885.1 uncultured Hymenobacter sp.
GCTGGCCGCGCCGGCGTGCGCTACGTGGCCGAGCCCGCCAGCACCGGCGTGCCCAGGGTGCTGCGGCAGCTGACCTAGCCCTCGCCGGGCGGCCAGCAGGGGGTTGCTCAGGCCGGCTCCCCTTCGTCCGGTTCTTGCGACGGCCAGGCCAGCAGGCCGAAGTCGGTGAGCAGGCGGCAGATAACCCCGCCGGCCGCGTAGCCGATGTAGCTGGCGTAAAGTCCGTCGCCTTCGCCGCTGGAAAACAGGGCCACCGTGGCGTCGGCGCGCTGCCAGAGCAGCCAGCTGCGGGTGTGCCGGTAGTTCTCCTCAAACTCGGCCAGCAGCTGGTCGAGCTCAGCGTCGGAGAGGGCGGCCAGGGCGCGGCCCCCAGCCGCATCGAAGAAAGCCCCGGTGCCGGAATCTACTCCGTAGCCGAAGATGTCGTCGGCCCCCAGCTCAGCCGGGTCCTGGCCGGCCACTAGGGCCAGTTCCCAGCGCACGGGCACCTGGGCGCTGAAGCGAATACGGGCCAGGGCAATGCGCTCATCCTCACCAATCTGCGCCACCGCCAGCTCCACCGGAAAGCGGCCGCTGGGGAACGTGACGGTGAAGGCCCCATCCTCGCCGGGCGCGTAGGTGAACGGGTCGCCGGCCGTAATCCGGCCCTCGGCCACGCGCAGCTCGCCCACTCCGGCGGGGTAGAAGCGCAGCAGCCCTTCCTCTTCTTCGCGCTCGTAGCCGGGGAGGAAGGCAGCTTCCAGAAAAGCGGGGTATTCGGAGAAACTCATGGGGCAGGTGGTAGTGGCGGCCTCAAATGTAGCGGCCTCGGCCAGCCCGGAGGCGTATTCACCGACCAGGGCCGGCGCCGGCTGCTACTTTTTTAGCGCCGCCGCGTAAAGTCGGGTTCAACCTCTTCTTATGTGCTTACGCTTACTGCCCGCTCTGACTTGCATTCTCGGGCTGCTGTCAACTGCCCCGGCCGGGGCGCAAACACCGGCCCACACGGTTTTTCTGCTCGGCAACACCGCCCAGGCGACCGAGCTGCCCACCGCCCGCCTGCAGTTGCTGCGCCAGACTCTGGAAAAGCAAACCACTGCCTTTACCGTGGTGCATTTGGGCGACATCGTGGGCAACGCCGGCCTGGCGGGCAAGGCCAATAGCGCCCTAGCCCAGGGCCAGCAACGCCGCGCCGATGCCCTGATTGCGCTAGTCAAAGGCCTGCCGCGAGGCCGCCTGCTGTTCGTGCCCGGCGATAAGGACTGGGCGAACTCCGGCCCGGCGGGACTGAAAGCCGTGCGCCGCCTGGAAAAGTACATCGAGAAGCAGCTGCCCGGGCAGAACGCC
>CAXUEM010000031.1:1336-4773 GCA_964249885.1 uncultured Hymenobacter sp.
CCCCGGCCCCGAAGTCGTGGACGTGGCCCCGCTCGTGCGCCTGGTAGCGCTGAACACGCCCTGGTTTACCCACCCGTACGACCGCCCCGAGGCGCCCGATACGGAGTGCAAGACGCTGACCAAGGAGGAGTTTCGCGAGCAGTTGCAGGACATTCTCGACGACACCAAGGGCAAGAATGTGCTGCTCGTCGGCCACCACCCCGTGCTCAGCAACGGGCAGTACGGCGGGCCCCAGCCGCTCTCGCGCCACCTGCTGCCGCCCGTGCTGGGCACCATCTATGCCGCCTACCGCCAGAATGTGGGCACCCCGCGCGACGCCGCTTCGCCCGGTTATTCGGAACTGCGCCGCGAGCTGCTCAACACCCTGCAAAGCAACCCCGGCGTGGTGTACGCCGCCGCGCACGACTACTCGCTGCAGCTCACGCCCTTCCAGGGCAACTACCACCTGGTCAGCGGTGCGGTGGCCCAGAGCCAGCACGTGGGCGCCAACGCCCAGTCGCTCTACAACGAAAGCCAGCAGGGGTACTCCAAGCTCGAATATTACGCCGACGGCACGGTGAAGGCTTTTTTCACCACGTTTGAGAGCAACGGCCAGTCGCCCAAAGCCGACTACGCCGTGACGCTGTTCCGCTCGGCCTGCGCCGGGAGCGAGGACAGCAAGACGCCAGTCAACGCCTTCATCCCCAACTGCCCCGGCGCGGCGCAGACGACCGCCGAAGCGAAGCCGGCTGCCCCGTTTCAGCCCAGCACGAGCATCGCGGCGGGGCCGCAGTACCAGGGCGGGCCGGGTAAGCGTTTGTTTATCGGCCCACTCTACCGCTCGTCCTGGACCCAGCCGGTGACGGTGCCCACGCTGGATTTGCAGGCGGAGAAGGGCGGCCTGCGGCCTTTCGGCAAGGGCGGCGGGCGGCAAACGACCTCGCTCAAGCTCATTGCGGCCGACTCCAGCGAGTACGTGTTTCGCTCGGTCGACAAGGACGTAACCAAAATTCTGCCGCCGGAGCTGCGCAACTCCGTGGCTGCCGACGTGCTGCGCGATATCACGGCCACGGCCCACCCCTACTCGGGGCTGGTCACGGGCTCTCTGCTCGACCACACCGACATTCTGCACGCCCGGCCCCGGCTGTTTCGGTTGCCCGACAACCAGCAGCTCGGGCCCTACCGCGCGCAGTACGCCGGCCTGCTGGGCACGCTGGAAGACCGGCCCGGTGACCCCAAACCCAACCTGCCGGGCTTCGGCGGCTCCGATGAGGTGACGCGCAGCTTTGGCTTGTTTCGCAAACTCTACAAAGACCACGACAACCGCGTGGATGCCCCGGCCCTGGCCCGCGCCCGCGCTTTTGACATGCTGGTGGCCGACTTCGGCAAGCACGAAGACAACTGGAAATGGGCCGGTTATAAGGAAGGCAAGGGCACCGTGTACCGCCCCATCCCGCGCGACCGGGACCAGTCGTTCACGCTCTGGAACGGCCTGCTGACCTACATTGCCAACCGCGAGTGGGCCGTGCCCAGCATCGAGGATTTCCAGGAGGAATTCCACGATATGGAAAGCCTGAACTGGCCGGCCCGCCACCTCGACCGGTTTCTGCTGCAGGGCCTGAGCCGGCAGGACTGGCAGACGGCCGCCCGCACCCTGCAAACCCAGCTCACACCCGCCGTCATTGATGAGGCTACGGGCAAGCTGCCGGCCGAAATCCAGTCATTATCGGGCCAGGACCTCAACCGCAAGCTCAAAGCCCGCATTCAGCAATTGCCCAAAGCGGTAGACGAGTACTACGAGTTGCTGGCCAAGCGCGTGGATGTGGTAGGCTCCAACAAGGGCGAGGTATTTCAAATCGAGCGGCTGCCCGGCGGCGCGCTGCGGGTGCGCATGTTCGACCGCGCCAGCGAGGGCGAGGCGCCCAACGGCCCGGCCCTGTTCGACCGCACCTTCGTGCCCGCCGAAACCAACGAAGTGGCCGTGTATGGCCTCGACGGCCGCGACATCTTCACCGTCAGCGGCGACAACGGCCCGAATGGCATCCTGCTGCGCGTCATCGGCGGCGAGGGCCAGGACCGCATCAGCGACGATAGCCGCGCCGCCGGCCTGCGTACTCTCACCAAGGTATACGATACGCCCGATACGCAGCTGAAGGAAGGCCCCGAAACCGACCGGCGCCTCTCCAGCCAGCCTGGCGTGAATGCCTACGACCGCGAGCAGTTCGAGTACGACGGCTATACCCCCCGGCTGGGCTTGTTCTACAACCGCAACGACGGCTTCGGCGCCAGCGTGGGGCTGGACATTGTCAAGCGCGGCTTCCGCAAGCCCGACTACAAAAACAAGTTCGGCTTTGACCTACAGGCCGCCACCGAGGGCCTCCGGCAAATCACGCTCAACACGCGCCACCGCTACGCCTTCGGCAAGGTGGATGTGGGCGCCGTGGCCAGCTACGGCGACTATTTTCCGTTCTACAACTTCTTTGGCATCGGCAACAACACGCAGTTCGACCAGAACCTGCGCCAGCAGAACTACTACCGCGCCCGCTACAAAGGCTACTACGTGAATGGCTTACTGGAGCGCGTGTTCCGGCAGAAAAGCGTGCTGCGCCTGAGCCCCAGCTTCGAGAACTACCAGAGTGACTTCAGCCGCGGCTCCAAGCTGGGCGAGTTGGTTGCGCCCGATGCGCCTGATACCAGCGAACCCATTCCCAACGCCGACGACCAGCAGCTGCTGGGCCTAAGCGCCCTGCTGGACCTGGATTTTCGCGACCGCCAGAACTTCGCCCGCCGCGGTGCCCGCCTGCGGCTGCAGCACGACGCTTACCGGCAGCTCAATGGCCGGCGCGAAAACTTCGGCCTCACCCAGGGCTTTGCCGAATACTACGGCACGGCCCGGCTGCTGGTGCCCGTGACGCTGGTGCTCAAGGGCGGCGGCGCGGCCAACAGCGGCCCCACCAGCGCCATCCCGTTCTACAAGCTCACCAGCCTGGGCCAGGCCGAAAACCTGCGCGGCTACTACCGCACCCGCTTCACCGGCGATGCCAGCGTGTACTTCAACTCCGAGCTGCGGCTGGCGCTGGGCCAGGTCAAAAACGGCTTTCTCCCCTTCTACTACGGCGTGTTTGGCTTCTACGACCAAGGCCGGGTGTACTACGAGGGTAGCTCGCCCGGGGGCTGGCACAGCGGCTACGGCGGCGGCTTCTACATCGCGCCGGTGGTCGAGACGCTGGCCCTGTCGGTGTCCTACCAGATACCCGGCGACCGCAGCAACCCAAGCCTGCTGCAGTTCGGGCTGGGATTTCGGATTGATAAGTAAGCGGGCGCGGCGGGGTAGGGAGTCTGGCAAGCAGGCGCAGGAAGTGGGCTAAGCAGGCTGCAGTTCCCGCGCTCAGTCTTGTGCTGGCTACCCCCTGCTGGCCGGGCCCGGCCCTAAAGCGTGCGTTTCCTGGCTGCTTATG
>CAXUEM010000031.1:4783-7593 GCA_964249885.1 uncultured Hymenobacter sp.
TTTCCGGATGCTCTGGCTGGCGTCCTTTGTGTCCAACATTGGCACCTGGATGCAGAACGTGGGCGCCGTGGGGCTGATGATCGAACTGTCGGCCTCGCCGGTGCTGGTGGCCCTGCTGCAAACTGCCTCGGCCCTGCCAGTCTTCCTGCTCAGCCTGCCCGCCGGCGCCCTGGCCGACCTCGTGGACCGGCGCCGTATGCTGCTGCTCACACAAACCTGGATGGCCGCGGTGGCGCTGACCCTGGCGGCCCTCACCCTGCTGGGCTTCACCACGCCCGGGCTTTTGCTTTCGCTCACCTTTCTGCTGGGCCTGGGCGGCGCCCTGAATAATCCGGTATGGCAAACGGTGACGCCGGAGCTGGTGCCCCGCCCAGAGCTGCCCCAGGCCCTGGCCCTGAACAGCGTGAGCTTCAACCTGGCCCGTTCCTTTGGCCCCGCGCTGGGCGGGCTACTGATTGGGGCTTACTCGGCGGGCGCGGCTTTTTTACTTAATGGCCTCTCATTCCTGGCCACCATATACATGGTGTGGCGCTGGCAGCGGGCCCCGCAGCCCACTTCCAGCCTGGCCACCGAGCGGGTGCTGGCCGCCATTCGCGGTGGCGTGCGCTACGCCCGTTTTTCGCCGCCGGTGCAGCACATTCTGGTGCGGGGCGGCGCCTTTACGTTCGGGGCCTCGGCCCTGCTGGCGCTGATGCCGGCGGTGGTGGCGCGCCGCCTGCTGCTGCCGGTTTCGTTCTACTCGGTGCTGCTCTCGTGCATGGGGGCCGGGGCCGTGCTCGGCGCGCTGGTGCTGCCCTTCATCAATAAGCGGCTCAATATTAACTGGCGCGTCACGCTGGCTACCATCATCTTCGGCGGGGGGCTGCTGGGCCTGGCCTTCGTGGACAGCCGCCCGGTGCTCGGGGCCCTGCTGGTGCTGGTCGGGCTGGCCTGGATGCTGGTGCTCAACTCCTTTAGCGTGGGCGTGCAAACCTCGGTGCCGCGCTGGGTGCAGGCACGCACCATCAGCCTGTATTTGCTCACCATTCAGGGCGGTATGGCACTGGGCAGTTTGGTGTGGGGCACGGCGGCCAGCCGCTGGGGCCTGCCCGCGGCACTGACCGGCGCCGCCGCTTGGCTGGCCCTGAGTACCCTGCTGGGCCGGCGCTACTGTCTGCGCAACCCCGAGGAGCCGCTGGACTTCACGCCGGCCCGCCCCCGGCCCACGCTCGTACTGGCCCAGGCCGAGCCCGACCCGGCCGATGGCCCCATTATCATCACCACCACCTACCAGGTCAGCCCCGCCAACCGGCCCGCCTTCGCGGCGCTGATGGAGCAGCTCAGCCGCATTCGCCGCCGCGAGGGCGCCATTCGGGTGGGGCTCTACGGCGACTTGGCCGACTCGTCGCGGGTGGTGGAGTACTTCATGGTGGAGTCCTGGGAAGAATATGAGCAGCTGCACGAGCGCGGCGTGAGCCGCGAGGAAGCCGAGGTGAAAGCCCGGGCCCGGGCTCTGCACCAGGGCCCGGGCCTGCCCGTGGTGGCGCGCCTGCTGGCTGAGCACCCGCGCCCGGCCAACAGCCCCAGCCAGCAGCTGATGGTGCCGGGCAGCACCCGCCTGGTAGCCAGCACCGCCGGCGAAACGCCCGCCTAGGCCGGGAAATCCAACTGAAAGCTAGCGCCGGCCCGCATTGCCCCTTAATTTCGCCCCATGAATTTTCCGCTCAAGAAACTGGCCGCTATTGATATCGGCTCCAACGCCGTCCGCTGCCAGATTTCCGCGGTTTTGCTCTATGAGGGCCGGTTCAGGCTCAAGCGCGTCGAGTACGTGCGCTTCCCGATGCGGCTAGGCGAGGACGTGTTTGCCACCGGCGAAATCTCGCCCGCCAAGGCCGAGAAGTTTGTCAAGTTTCTGCACTCGCTCAAGCTGCTCATGGAGGTGCACGACGTGGCCCACCACCTCATCTGCGCTACCTCGGCCATGCGCTCGGCCCGCAACGGCGCCGCCCTGGCCGAGCGCGTGCGGCAGGAACTGGGACTGAGCATCCAGGTGATTGACGGCCAGGCCGAAGCCTCCTACATCAACCGGGTTATCGAGCACCTGCTCGAAGACAACAAGCACTACCTGCACATCGACGTGGGCGGCGGCTCCACGGAGTTTAACATTTACCACAACCGCCACAAGGTGGCCTCGCAGTCGTTTGAAATCGGCTCTATCCGGCGCATGCAGCAAGAGGAAAGCGGCGCCGCCGACACCGCCGCCCAGGCCGACCTCTGGGCCCGCATGGAAGCCTGGGTGCGCGAGCACGCCCGCCGTCACCACGTGACCCGCGCCATCGGCACGGGCGGCAACATCAACAAAATCTACTCGCTCTCGCCCGCCGCGCCCGACAAGCCCATCACGCGCCGCCGCATTGAGAGCATCCTGACGCGGCTGGCCGGCCTGAGCATGGAGCAGCGCGTGAACGTGGCCCTGCTCAACCCCGACCGCGCCGATGTCATCGTGCCTGCCGGCCACATCTACCTCTCGGCCATGGAGTGGGCCGGCGTCAACAACATGCTCGTGCCTGACATCGGCCTGAAAGACGGCATGCTACAGGCCCTGTTCGAGGATTTTTTCGACGACATCAGCCCCGAGTCGGGCCACCCCAAGCGGCTGCCCGTGCCCGACGTGGAAAACCGGCCCGAGGGGCTGGAATAAGACTCACGCTGGCCTAACAAAAAAGGCCGCTGGTTATCCAGCGGCCTTTTTTGCAGTCTTCTTTTCTAGTCTTCGCCGAGCGCGGCGTCTTCCTCTTCGCCCACGCTCACTGGCTCCGGCAGGCCGTCCT
>CAXUEM010000031.1:7603-14519 GCA_964249885.1 uncultured Hymenobacter sp.
GGGCGCCGTAGGTTCGACGGGGGCTATCAGGGCCAGGCGGCGGGCGGCTTGCTCGTGCAGCAGGGCCAGCAGGCCCTCGGGCGTGGCGGCGGCCAGCTGGGCCTCGTCGCGGCGGTAGAAGTCCTTGTGCACGTTCACCACCGGGTCGCCGGGCGTGGGTTGCTGGCGCACGTAGGCGCCGTCCTCGCGCATGAGGTAGCTGTTCTGGTTGTCCAGCAGGTTGAGCATCAGAATGTTGATGGCCTCGCGCTGGAGCTGGGGGTTTACAATCAGGAAGATGGCCTCGATGCGGCGGTCAAAAGAGCGCACCATGGCGTCGGCCGAGCCGGCGTAGAGCCGGGCCTCGCCGCCGTGGTGGAAGTAAAAAAGCCGGGCGTGCTCCAGGTACTCGCCCACGATGCTGCGCACCTCAATGTTATCCGACAAGCCCGGCCGGCCCGGCCGCAGGCAGCAGATGCCGCGCACCACGAAGCGGATGGGTACCCCGGCCCGGGCGGCCTTGTAAAACTCGTCAATCAGCTCCTTGTCTTCCAAGGAATTCATCTTCATCACGATGCCGCTGGGCAGGCCTTTCTTGGCATTTTTCACCTCCTCGCGGATGAGGTGAATGAGCTGCTGGCGCATGTCCTTGGGCGCCGTTATCAGGTACTCGTAGTCGTCGGGCTGCGAGTGGCCGGTGATGACGTTGAAGAATTCCGACACGTCGTGGCCGTAGGTGTCGTTGGTGGTGAGCAGGCTCAGGTCGGTGTAAAAGCGCGAGGTTTGCTCGTTGTAGTTGCCCGAGCCGATGTGCACGTAGCGCGTCACCTTTTCGCCTTCCTGGCGGATTATCATCATCATCTTGGTGTGCGTCTTGTACTTGCTCACCCCGTAAATGACAAAGCAGCCGGCCTTTTCCAGCTTGGCGCCCTCGCGGATGTTTTTCTCCTCGTCAAAGCGCGCTTTCACCTCAAACAGCACCGAGACGTGCTTGCCGTTTTCGGCCGCTTTGAGCAGGGCCGCCGAAATGCGCGAGTCGTCGGCCAAGCGGTAGATGGTTTGCTTGATGCCGAGCACGTGCGGGTCGCTGGCGGCAGCTTCGAGCAGCTGCACCACGGGCTCGATGTTATTATACGGATGGTGCAGGAGCACATCCTGGTGCTTGAGGTACTCGAACAGGTTGTCCTCGGCGCCTTCGGGCAGGCTGAGCGGGGCAATGGAGGCCGGCGACTTGGCGCCCTTGCTGCGGAAATTCGGGTGGCGCAGAATCTGATTCAGCCCCCGGAAATCCAGCAGGGAGTTGATGACAAATACGTTGTTGTTGTCAATATTCCACCGCTCGCGTAGCACCTGCATCAGCACCTCGGAGGCGCCGGGCTCGACCTCGACGCGCACCACGCGGCCGCGCTTGCGGGTTTTCAAGCCCACCTGAATTTCCTTGATAAAGTCGTTGTCAATGTCGTCGGATTCTTCGAGCGTGAAGTCCCCGTTGCGCGTGATGCGGAACAAATTGGCCGACACGATATCGACGTTGCGAAACAGCTTGGGCAGGTTGGCCCGCACGATTTCCTCGATTGGCACGAAGATGATTTTGTCTTTCCGCGTGAGCTCAAAAAAGCGCGACAAGTTCTGCGGAATCTGCACAAACGTGAGCCGCTCCTGGCCTTTTTCCAGCTCCATTTCCTGGTTGCCGATGCGCGTGGCGACGCCGAAAATCAGCATCTGATTCATCATCAGCGGGAATCCGTGGTAGGAGTCGTACACCATCGGCGTGAGCAGCGGAAACACCGTGTTTTTGAAGTAGCCATCGGCGCGCTTCAGCTCGGTTTCCGTCAGCTCGCTCATCTTCAAAATATTAAAGCCGTTGCGCTCGAACTGCGGCTTTAACTCATTTAAATACGTCAGGCTCTGGTCGTTCACAAAGCGGTGCGCGAAGTCCAACAGCTTGCGCCGAAACGGCAGCTCCCGCAGGCCCGAATAGTCAACCCGCTCCTTGCCGTAGTCCAGATAATTATACAGCGAACCGACCCGAATCATGAAAAACTCGTCCAGATTCGACGAGGTAATGCCCATGAACTTGAGCTTATCGAACAAGCTGCGGCTGGCGTCCTTGGCCTGGTCGAGCACGCGGTAGTTAAAGCGTAGCCAGCTCAAATCGCGGCTGATGTACTTGCTTTTGCGGATAAGGTCGGAGGACTTGAATAATTTCATGGAGAACGACAATTGGAAAAGCAAAATACGGACAACGGGGCCTACAAATAATGTGCTACGCGCAAATAAGGCCCTGCTACGCGCCATCAGGGGGTGCGTGCTGCTGGCCGGTACCACGAAGGTGCCGCATAAAGCGGGCAGAACAGGTAGTTATTTCCTCTTCCCGCATGCCAAGGAGGTGCCAGCAGGGGGGTCCGACGGCTAAGCCGAGACAGCTACCCCCTGCTGGCTCGCGCCAGCGGGTTTTAGAGCACACTCACTGCATTCGCTTTCAGCACTTTGCTGAAGAACAGCAGGTGGTAGGGCAGCGCATTCTGCCAGTAGTCCCAGGTGTGGCCGCCGGGGCGCTCGGTGTAGTCGTGCGGGGTGCGGCTGTAGAGCAGGCGGCGGTGCACTTCGCGGTTGATTTCCAGCAGGCCATCGTCCACGCCGCAGTCGATGAGCAGCGGCACGGCGTTCACCTTGAGCTTGTCGAGCAGATTGAGCACCGAATGGGTGGCGTAGAGGTCGGGCGAGCCACCTTCCGCCCCCAGAATGGGCTCAAACAGCTTTTGGCGGCCGGCACGCTCTTCGGCGGTCAGCGGGCGGCTCAGCGACGACAAATCCAGGGCGCCGCTCATGCTGCCCGCGGCCCCGAACAGCTCCGGGTGCCGGGCGGCCAGGTAGAGCGCACCGTGCCCGCCCATCGACAGGCCCGTAATCACGCGGCCCTTGGGGTCGCGCACGGTGCGGTACTTGGCATCAACAGTCCCGACGACATCGCGCGTGAGGTAGGTTTCAAACTGGCTGGCGGCATTGAGCGGGCTGTCGAGGTAGAAGCTGAATTTCTCGCCCTCGGGCAGGACAATGATGAGGTTGTACTGGTCGGCCAGGCCGGCCAGGAGCTGTGGGTCGGGCGTTTTGCGCAGCCAGTCGCTGAAATGCCCGTAGGCGCCGTGCAGCAGATACAGCACCGGAAAGGCCGTTTTTTTATTCTTGGCGTAGGCCGCCGGCAGCACCACGGCCGCACGGTAGGTGGTTTTCATGGCTGGGCTCGGGATGAGCAGCGTGTCGACGCGGGCCCCGAAACTGGCCGTGGCGCCGGCGGTCAGGAAAAGCAGTAGCAGCAGGTAGCGGGCAGGCTTTATCATATTTACAGGTCAGAAAAAGGCAAAAAAAGAAGGCCCGCTTTGCAGCGGACCTTCTTTCTACGGTTTAAATCCCAATTTATACGTCCAGCTTGGCGTACTTGGAGTTGCGCTCGATAAAGTCGCGGCGCGGGGCCACCTCATCGCCCATGAGCATGGAGAACAAGTGGTCGGCCTCGGCAGCCGACTCAACCGTGACCTGCTTCAGCGTGCGGGTCATGGGCTGCATGGTGGTGGTCCAGAGCTGCTCAGCGTTCATTTCGCCCAAGCCCTTATAGCGCTGCACGTTCACGGTTTCGGGCCGGCCGCGGCCGAGGTCTTCCTGGGCCTGCTGGCGCTCTTCCTCGCTCCAGCAGTAGCGCTCCTCCTTGCCGCGCTTGACGAGGTAGAGTGGCGGCAGGGCAATGTAGATGACGCCGCGGTCCACGAGCTCGCGCATGTAGCGGAAGAAGAAGGTCAGAATCAGGGTGCGGATGTGCGAGCCGTCGATGTCGGCGTCGGTCATGATGATGACCTTGTGGTAGCGCAGCTTGTCGAAGTTGAGCGGGCCGGTTTCGCTGCCTTCCTCGTCGGTGGTGAAGGCCAGGCTCTTGCGCTCGTTGAACGTGACGCCGAGGGCCGTAATCATGTTCTTGATTTCCTCGTTTTCCAGAATGCGGTGCTCCTGGGCTTTTTCCACGTTCAGAATTTTGCCGCGCAACGGCAGAATGGCCTGAAACGCGCGGTTGCGGCCCTGCTTGGCCGTGCCGCCGGCCGAATCGCCTTCCACCAGATACAGCTCGCAGATTTCGGGGTCGGACTCCGAGCAGTCAGCCAGCTTGCCGGGCAGGCTGTTCGAGGACAAAACGCCCTTGCGCTGCACCATGTCCTTGGCCTTGCGGGCGGCGATGCGGGCCTTGGCGGCCAGAATCACCTTTTCCATAATCTTGTTCGCCTGCCCCGGGTTTTCGTCCAGGTACTGGGTCAGAATCTCGCCCACCACCGAGTTCACCGCGCCGCTCACTTCGGAGTTGCCGAGCTTGGTTTTGGTCTGGCCCTCGAACTGGGGCTCGGCCACCTTCACCGAAATAACGGCGGTCAAACCTTCGCGGAAGTCGTCGCCGGTGATTTCGACTTTGGCCTTTTCAAACAGCTTGTTCTTATCGCCGTAGGCTTTCAGCACCCGCGTCACGGCCGAGCGGAAGCCGCCCACGTGCGTGCCGCCCTCGATGGTGTTGATGTTGTTGACGTAGGAATAGACGTTTTCCTGGTACGAGGTATTGTACTGCAGGGCCACCTCCACGGGCGTGCCGCCCTTCTCGCTTTCCACGTAAATCGGCTCGGCCAGCAGGGAGGGGCGCTCCTTGCCGTCGAGGTACTGCACAAAATCGCGCAGGCCGCCGGTCGAATAGAACTCCTCAAAGCGGAACTCGCCGCTTTCGAGCTTGTCGCGGCGGTCCGTCAGCGTAATGCGAATACCCTTGTTCAGGTAGGATAGGTCGCGCAGGCGCGAGGCCACGGTGTCGTAGCGGTACACGCTTTCCGAGAAGATGGTAGCATCAGGCAGGAACTGCACCTCGGTGCCGTGCTCGTCGGTGTCGCCGATTTGCTTTACGTCGTACTGCGGGAAGCCGATTTTGTATTCCTGCTGGTAGACGTGGCCGTTGCGGCGCACGGTTACTTTCAGGTCGGTACTCAGCGCGTTCACGCAGCTCACGCCCACGCCGTGCAGGCCGCCGGATACTTTGTAGGAGCCCTTGTCGAACTTGCCGCCGGCGTGCAGCACGGTCAGCACCACTTCCAGAGCCGAGCGGCCTTCTTTCTGGTGAAAATCGACGGGAATGCCGCGGCCGTTGTCGCGGACGGTAATGGAGTTATTCTCGTTAATGGTGACGTTGATGGTGTCGCAGTGTCCGGCCAGGGCCTCGTCGATGGAGTTATCGACAACTTCCCAGACCAGGTGGTGCAGGCCCTTGAAGCCGGTGTCGCCGATGTACATGCTCGGGCGCATCCGCACGGCTTCCAGCCCTTCGAGCACCTGAATGCTGTCGGCCGAGTAGTTGTTGGCCAGCGAGGCGGCGTTGTCCTTTACTTCGGCAGTTTTAGCGGTTGATTCGCTCATACACGGGAGTTAATTTCGGCTGATTAGTCAGCTATGGACTGAACACCAAACGTAGCCAATTTACCCCGTTTCAGCTCGTTCACGGGCCTATTAACCACCCCCCCCCCGCCCGGCGGCACGGGGCTGGCCGGGGCTGAAAAGCGGCGCAGTGCCGGGCATACAGTTCAGCTTACCGGCGCGGGCCTGAGCAGGCGTGCAAACTCCGGTTTCGGCCAGGTAGGCGCCGCGCCGTCGCGGCAGGCAACGGATAACCGGCTCCACCTTCCGGCACCGACTCTGCCGGTTCTTTCACAACCCAGGCCCGGGCGAAGCCAGCAGCTTTTCGGCCCGAAACAGGTCGTCGGCGGCTTGCAGCAGCTTGGCTCGCAGGCGCGGGTTGTAGTCGGAGTTGGCTTCCAGAAAGCGGCGCACGGTGGCGGCCGCGGCCGGGCTTTGGTAGGTGCCCAGCGTGGCCTGCAGCCAGGAATAGGGAAAGAAGATGTCGCCGGTCTGCTGGATTTCCTCCAGCAGGGCCAGGCTGGCCGGCAGATATTTTTCGGACGTGGCCTGGCGCAGCGGGTGGTGTAGGTAGCCCAGGGCGGCGGTGACCCAGGCTTCTTTTTCGCGGTTCTTTTCCTCTTTCAAGGAGGCAAAAAAGGTGTCGCGCGTGCTTACGTCAGCCGAAAGCGCAGGCATCATAAACTGCAGGCGCTGCTTGCGGTCCGGGTTCGTGATGCGCGTTAGCTGCCGGGCCAGCAGGGGGTCGGGGCCGGGCGCCGGGTAGTTGCGCACGGCCAGCGCCAGGGCCAGGGCGGTGTAGTCGTCCTCGGTCAGCTTAATGCCAGCCGGGGGTGTCTGGCTTGCCCAGGTTTGATAGAGCCGGGCCTGGGCGAGTTTGGTCAAGGCCACCGACTGGTAGGCTTTGAAGAGCAGCTTCCGGGCGTTGGGCGCGGGGTTCTGCTGCATGGCCGCCCACACATCCGCTTCCAAAGCGGGCCCCACGGCCTGGCGCTGCGCGGGACTGAGAAACTGCCAGAAAACGGCGCTCAGCTGGCTTGTCAGCAGCTTCAGGTTCAACTCCTCGGGCTCGCGGGTGAGGGCCAGCTGGCAGGCGGCCAGCAGCTGGGCCGGGGTCAGGGCCTGACCGTTGAGCATGTTCTCGTAAAGATTGACGTAGGTCGCGGCGCGGGCCACGGGGCTCCTGAGCTGCGTCACGGTGGTAGGCAGTTCCGGAGCCACCGGAAACACGCCGTAGCCCAGGCCATCGACGTTGAAGATGACGCGGCTGGGGCGCCCGGGCACGCGCAGCGCCACGCGCCGGCCCGTCATTTTCACCGTTCGTTCCTCCGTCGGCTGGCCGTAATACTCCAGCAAGATTTTAAATTCCTGGGGCCAGAGCCGGTCCGAGCCGACTTCCGCCTGTTGCGTCACCTCCAAAAAGAACACGCCATCCTTGCCAAGGCTGTTATAGCCGAACACGGGGCGGCCGGGCTGATTCACCCACACCTGGTTCCACGCC
>CAXUEM010000031.1:14529-15850 GCA_964249885.1 uncultured Hymenobacter sp.
CTGCGGACGGGCGCGGCCCGCCGGCCAACGGGGGTGCGGGCGTCGAGGATGGCAATCAGGTCGGGCCAGGTGGCGTTGCCGTGGGCGTAGGTTTTCAAATATTCCTGCAGGCCCTGCTGGAAGGCGGCCGGGCCCATCAGGCGCTCGAGCTGGCGCATCATGATGGGCGCCTTGTGGTAAATGATGTTGCCGTAGAGCGAGCCGGCCTGCTGCAGGTTGTCCAGCGGCTGGCGGATGGGGTTGGCGCCGGCCGTGCGGTCCACGCCGTAGGCGGCCGGGTAGTGGTCGAGCACGAACTTGAGGTCGTAGTTGGCGTTTTTCACCGCCACCTGCGTGACTTTATCTTTTATTAAATTTTCGTAGACCTCCTTCATCTACACATCATCGAACCAGCGCATGGTCACGAGGTTGCCGAACCACATGTGGGCGGTTTCGTGGGCCACAAGGCTGGCGCGGGCCAGCTCCTGGTCCCGGGTGGCGCCCTGGTCCAGAAACAGGGTAGCGGCTTTGTAATCGATGGCGCCCACGTGCTCCATGCCGCCGTACTGAAAATCCGGAATAGCGGCGAAGTCGAACTTCTGAAACGGATAAGGCTGCGCCGTATACTGCTCCATAAAGCCCAGCGCGTCGGCGTGCAGCCGGAAAATCGGGTCCAGGCTCAGGCGCAGCTTGGCCGGGTCGGTTTCACGGTGCAGCAGGGTCATGGGCCGGCCGTTCAGGGTCCGGCTTGGCCGCGTAAACTTGCCCGCCACGAAGGAAAACAGGTAGGTGCTGATGCTGTCGGACGGGGCGAAGCGGTAGCGTTTAGCACCATCCACGGTCCGGGCGGAGTCGCGCAGCGGGGCGTTGGCCAGGGCCTGCCAGTCGTGGGGCACAGTTAGCGTCAGGGTGAAGCTGGCTTTCAGGTCGGGCTGGTCGAAAACTGGAAACACGGTGCGGGCGCGGTCGGGCACCAGCAGAGTGTAGAGGTAGTCGGCGCGGCGGGTGAGCGACGGCGCGCCGGCGTGCAGGCGGATTTCGGCCACGTTGCGGCCCGGCTTCAGGTGTGCGGCGGGCAGCAGCAGGTGCTCTTCGCGGAGGTCGATGGCCACGGGCTGGCCGTTGAGCACGAGGCGGCGCAGGGAACCGGCGGGGGCCTTGAAGTCGAGCTGCATCGCTTCGGCCACCTCGCGCAGGTTGAACGACACCGTTTCCAGCACCTCTATGGGCGCCGCTTTTTGCGCTGGAATAGTCAGTTCCAGCTCGTAGGCCACGCGGCTAATGCTGCGCCGCCGGGCCTCGGCCAGCGCCGCCGACACGCCTTTTTCGATGAGCACCGGCG
>CAXUEM010000032.1:0-15826 GCA_964249885.1 uncultured Hymenobacter sp.
GAATAAGAAGGCGTAGCAAAGAGGTAGTCGCGTTGGGCGCGAAGGGGTATGGGGGCTCAGCCACCAGCGGGGCGGTTAGGGATGAGTTGATGGAGACGGAGCTGCTAGGCAGCCATGGGTTCGCCGGCCAGGGGCTGGTCCGAGCCAGGCTGCCCTTTCCGCACGCGCAGCGTTTCGCTTTCCTGCCAGTCCCGGCGCAGCTGGCGGGCTTCCATTTTTAGGGCGCCGCGCCGCTCGCGTAGGACCTCGCGGAGCGTATCGACGACTTGCGCTCCTGCCGTCCGCTCGATGGGCACGAGGAGCGTCCGGGTGGCGGAGTGCAGCGTTAGGGCCACGATGCCCTCCAACTCTAGGTCCAGCAGTCGGTGCTGTTGGGTTCGGGCCACCTTGCGGGCGCGGCGGACCAGCCGTAGCTGTTTGCTATACCACATGGCGGACCAGCGAAGCAGTGGGCAAGCCAATAGGGTGCCGGCGAGCAGCCGCGGCAGTCGTGTTCCGCAGCCAGCGGTCGAGCTGCTCGGCGTTCTCGCACTCGTGGATGCGGTGATTAGCCAGCAGTTGCTCCTGGGGCAGAAAGAGCGGGTTGCCGACAATGACGGCCGAGAGAGCGTGGCGGAGTTGGCCAAGCACGGGAGGCCCGGTTACATGCGTTTCCATGTAATTTTGAGGTAAGGTTTGTAAGAACCCAACCGTAGTGCCTGCGCAAACAGGTGCTATATCGGAGGCCACCCCTTGCCGGGGGTGGCCTCTTTCGCTTACTATCGGGAAGGCCGTCCTATTTGGACACTGCAAATATACTAGATAAAATCTAGATTAAAACTATCTTCCTAACTGCTGCCTAGATTTTTCTAGGGCATAATCTAGATTCTATCTTTGGCCCATGAAAACCGAGAAATCAGACAAGCCCCGTAAGCCTCAACTTAATCTTGCTCTGGATGTTGGAGACAAAGAGTTTATTGAGAAGGTCGCGAAGGCTCGGCGTCTGAGCGTTACCGGGCTTATCCGAACATTGGTGTTTGATGAGGGCCGACGACTTGGTATGCAAATCCCCGAGTAGGGTGTCGCACTAAAGGCAGCTAAGTAGTTGCAGATAGGGTTCACCTACGATGGGCATGTACTTTTTCATTTTGCCGCTGTGTGTACAAGCTGTATCACTTAGCAGCTTTAAGAGTCCAGTGAGGATTGCCTTACAGATTCAAGCACAATAAATACATCGGCTACCAACTTTTTTGCTGAGCCCAGCGTTACTAACGTAATTTGGCAGTATCATTACTGCCAAATGGCAACTAAAGAATTCGCCCTTCATCCCAGCCCGTTATGACCGCTCCCGTTAAAACGGCCAATCGTCTGCCCTCAGAGGTCCTACCGCGCCGGAAGAAAGCAGTGGTACCAACCGAGCCGGCGGTCAGCATCCACATCGTGCCCCAGACCAACAGCTCAGCCACTATTTTCGCCCTCATCAACCGGGCCCGGACGGGGCTGCCCACCAGCCAGCTGCGCGCCATCGGGGTGCGTTTGGCTTTGCCCGTGCGGGAGTTGGCCCCGCTGCTGGCCACCACCGAGCGCACCCTGGCCCGGCGACTGGACCAGGCGGGCGAACTGAATAAGATGGAGTCCGAGCGGCTGCTGCTGCTGCAACGCTTGGCCGAGCACGGCCTGGACGTATTCGAGGACCAGGACAAGTTCAACCGCTGGCTCCGGCGGCCGCTGGCCCTGCTGGGCGGACAGTCGCCGCTGGAGCTGCTCGACACGGCCAGCGGCTTTCAGGTGGTCGATGAGCTGCTCGGCCGCATTGAGTACGGGGTGTACAGCTAACCTTTCTTCTCGCACAGCGGGCCACGCCGATGCGCCAGGCGGCCGATTAACGGGCGCACAAGCTGCGCTGTTCTCTACCGCATGACACCTTTGCTCGCCTACCGCATTCAGAAACGCAAGCACCTGGACACGGCGTTGACGGGCGAAGGGGCCCGCCGCACGGGTGGGCGCTGGAACCCGGTGGACGTGCCCCTGATTTACGCCTCCACCTCGCCCGAGCTGGCGTTTCTGGAAACCTTCGTGCACCTGGACGGCACCCCGTTGGCCGACCTGCCGCCCTTCGTGCTGCTCACCCTGGAACTGCCCGCCGATGCCGTGGAAACGGTGGCCGCAATTGACCTGCCACCGGGCTGGGACCAGCGGCCTTACCCTGATGCCACCGCGCAGTTTCTGCGGTCCCGGCTGGGGTCCCACGACCCGGCGCTGGCGTTTGCCGTGCCCTCGGTTATTCTGCCCGGCTCGCCGACGCGCAACGTACTGATAAACCCGTTGCACAGCCGCATTGCCGAGGTGCACATCGTAACTACGGCGCCGCTGGAGTTTGACGAGCGGCTGCGGCCGGCACCTAGCGTATCATCTATCGTTCCAGCCACCAAACGCCAACCTCGCAAAAGCTGACCGCTGACTTGAGGTCGATTTATTCCCTTTTGTTCTAACTTCCAAGCCCGTGACTCTGACCACCGAAGCCGAGCACAAAGCCGCCGTGAAGGAATTTCGGACGCTGGCCACCGACGAGGAAGCCAACTATGCCCGCCTGCTAGTGCTGCGCGAGGCCATCCACGCCTTTGAAGAAGCCAATGGCCACAATCCCGGCCCCCCCACGACGGTGGTGGGCCGACTGCAAGTGGAAATGTTCAAGCTCGGCTTAAAACAGAAGCAGCTCGCGCAGCTGCTGGAGGTGGGCGAGTCGCGTCTGAGCGAGGTGCTGCGCGGGCGGCGACCAGCCAACGGCGATTTTCTGTGCCGCATGTACAAGAAGCTGGGCATCCCGGCCGAGGAGGTGTTGGAGCTGACGGCCTAATAGGAGGAAGGTGCTCAGGTGTTCAGGACTTGTTAAAACGCTAAAAAGCCGCGGCCATGACGGTTCAAAACGAGCTGGACTACCAGGAGGGTATGAGACGATTGGAGGCCCTGAGCAGCACCAACCCCGCTGATGTAGCAGAAATGGAGGCCTTGGGTAACGCCCTCGAAGCGTATGAAGACCGCCACGGCCACGCGCCACTACGGCCCCCTACGTCCAGTACCCGAACCGACTAGCTGCCCAGAGAATGGACAGTCGCGGCCACGACCTCCGTACCGACCATCTGCGGCTGGTCATCGACTTTCAGTTAGCCAAGGGTAACTGCCCGTCTCACCAAGCTCACATCCTAAGAAGTGAGCCAAGATTGCCAAGTGCTCGAAGGATACGGCCGGGCGCGACATTCAGGGCCTGATTGCCCACGGCGTATTAGTGCAGGCGCCGGGCGCGGTACAAGCTATCAGCTGGCAACAAGATAATGGTGGCCAGCAGCTACGATGTTGCCAATGGGCTTTTGCCAAACCACTGGCGCTCCAAATAGTCCGCTTGCGCTTGCACGTCCTCGGCCAAATCACCCAGCGCGTCGCTCACCGAGTCATCGGCCAGCGTCCAGGCCACTTCGGCTTGTAGCAGGCGTAGGCTGGCGGCGTGGTAAGCCAACTGCTGTCGCAAGCCTTCAAGTCGTTCCTCGGTCATGGTGGGCATTACGGGCGCGGGCGCAGGCACTTCTGCGGGAGGTTCGGCCGGTTGGTACACGAACGTATGCTCGTCAGCTCCGGCTTCTAGCAGCACGAAGCCAACGTCTGCGGCTACACGCTCCGATGCTTGACGGTCAGCCACATCCAAACCGCAGCTGATGCTGATGCAAATGGTTTGTTGTGCGCGGGTTTGTAGCAAGTGGGGCAGAATTACCTCGCGTAGGGCAGTGGTAAGCCAACCTTGTCCCCGAAAAGGCCGGCGCACGAGCCAGTGTAAATCGTTTTCCATGTCGAGTACTACCCCGACGAACACGCCGGCCGAGTTCTGAATTAGGTAAAGGTCGTAGCCGCTGAAACTGCCGCTCACCCGTTGCGTCGGTGACGGCTCGGCCAGCCATGCTTTGGCCAGATGGACGTTGGCTATCAGCGGGCGGGTGAACACAATTTGCGGGCCGGGGTAGCCGTTGGCGCGGTTAATCAGGGCGGTTAGGTTCTCGTCAGTCATTGGCAGTGGAAAAGAGCTAAGCCGGGCTTTGCCGCAAATGGAAACGGTTAATCAGGGGCACCAGCGGAATGCGCCAATCTTTGTTGGCAATGTCTTCGGCGCGGGCCTTATAGGGGTAGCACAAGAGTAAGAACGGAAAACAACGCTAAGGAAACATCGCCTCTCGGTTCGTATACCACTTCTTCCTAGCGTAGCCAGGGTGTCTCGGAAAACGGGCGTTTTTTCGACCCGGTAAAGGCCGCAAGTGAATGGGGTAGAGAAGTTGTTAGAAAATGTCTCATATGGTGTTCTCATCAATCAACGACTCACTATCTTCGCCTTTGTTGACTTCTTGAGAATCTTCCCTATGATTTTCGGCTACGCACGCGTCAGTACCCCGGACCAGCACTTGCACTTGCAGACCGATGCCTTGCAGGCCTACGGCTGTGTGGAGGTCGCGCAGGAAAAAGTATCGTCCGTAAAAGAGCGGCTGGCGCTGCAGCACCTGCTGACCCGACTGCGTTCGGGCGATACGCTCGTGGTCTGGAAGCTGGACCGGCTAGGCCGCTCACTCAAAGACTTGGTGACGCTGGTCAGCGGCTTTCAGCAGCAGGGTATCCACTTTATCAGCTTACAGGACCACTTGGACACCACCACCGCCCAAGGCCGACTGATGTTTAACCTGTTTGCCTCGCTGGCCGAGTTTGAGCGCGACATCATTCGCGAACGGACCAAGGCCGGGCTGACCGCGGCCCGCGCCCGCGGCCGGCAGGGCGGCCGGCCCAAAGGCCTATCCAAGGAAGCGCTGTCCAAAGCGCAGGCCGCCAAAACGCTCTACCTGCAGCAGGATAAGACGGTGGCGGAAATCGGCCAACTCCTGGGGGTAGGCCGGGCCACCATCTACCGCTACCTGGCGCACCTGGGGGTGCCCACCAGCGGAAGGGTGCAGGAAGCGGTGTAACCTCTGCGTTTCCGGGTAGCTGTTGGTTGCTGCTTCCGTCAGAAAGTCTTCAGAATTGCCGGCTACCTTGCCGCCGTTCCTACCCTTGCATTACCGTGAAGCTGCTGATTGTAGAAGACGAGCCGGCCCTGCGCACCTCCCTGGTGGACTATCTGCGCCAGGATGGTTACGTGGTGGAAGCCGCGGCCAGCTACGAGCAGGCCCACGAGAAAATCAAGCTCTACCAGTACGACTGCGTGCTGCTGGATTTGACGCTGCCTGACGGCAACGGGCTGGACGTGGTGCGCACCCTCAAGGCCGACCGCTCCCCGGCTGGCGTGCTCATTATCTCGGCCCGGGGGGCGCTCGACGATAAGGTTCTGGGACTGGAATTAGGAGCCGATGACTACCTGGCCAAGCCGTTTCATCTCTCGGAGCTGAGCGCCCGGCTGAAGGCCATCATCCGGCGGCGGCAGTTCCAGGGGCAGCGCCACCTGCTGTTTCAGGAGCTGACGGTGTTTCCCGACCAAGTTCAGGTGCTGGTCAGCGGTGAGCCGGTTGCCCTCACGCGCAAGGAATTTGACTTGCTGTTATATCTACTCACGCATCCCGGCCGCGTGCTGACCAAAGAATCCATTGCCGAGCACGTCTGGGGCGACGCGGCCGATGCGGCCGATTCCTTCGATTTTCTCTACACGCACTTGAAAAACCTGCGGCGCAAGCTACAGGAGAAAGGCGCCGGCGACTACATTCGCTCCGTGTACGGGGTGGGCTATAAGTTCAGCGCGGAATGAAGCTGCTGGCCGCCACCAACCGCTACTACCTGCTGCTGGCCACCGTGCTCTTCACGGCCGGCAGTATCCTGCTCTACTACGGGGTGCGCTGGACGCTGCAAAGTGAGGTGGAGGAGCGCCTGTTTCAGCAGCGCGACTACCTGCTCGCGCAGGTGCAGCGCACCGGCCGCCTGCCCGATACTCCGTTTGAGGGCCGCATGCAGCTTAGCCTGCGGCCGCAACCAGAAGGCCTGCGCGATACCTTGCTGCTGGAACCCCTGGAAAACGAGCTGGAGCCCTATCGCCAGCTCACGTTTCGGTTGCCACTCAACGGCCAACCCCAGTGGATGTCGCTGAGCAAGGCCTTACTGGAAACCCACGAAGTCCAGCGCCTGATTCTGCTGCTGCTGGTGGGGGTGCTGGGCACGCTGCTACTGGGGGTGGTGCTGCTCAATCGCTGGCTGGCCCGTCGCCTCTGGGCCCCGTTCGAGCGCACGCTGCACCAGTTGCAAGGCTACGATGTGCGTCAGCACCAGGTACTGCAGCTGCCCGATACCCGCATCGAAGAGTTTGCCCAACTCAACCACACGCTCACCCACCTGAGCGAGCGGGTCGCGGCCGACTACGCCATGCTCAAGGAGTTCACGGAAAACGCCGCCCACGAGACCCGTACCCCGCTGGCCATCATGCAGGCCAAGCTGGAACAGCTGCTGCAGCTGCCCGATCTGCCCGCGCCGGCCGGCCCCTTGGTGGGCGACCTGTACGCAGCCGTGCAGCGGCTGGCCCGCCTGCACCAGGGCCTGACGCTGCTCAGTAAAATCGAGAATCAGCAGTTTGCCGCCGCCCAGCCGGTACCACTGGCCGAATTGCTTCGCGAGAAGCTGAGCCAGCTGGAAGAATTCATGCAGCGGAAAACCCTGCAGCTGGCCGTACAAATCAGCGCCGAGCCGATACTTTCGATGCACCCAGCCCTGGCCGATTCTCTGCTCAGCAACCTGCTGCACAACGCCATCCGGCACAACCAACCGGGCGGCTTGTTGCAGGTACAACTCAAGGCTACCGAGCTGCTTATCACCAACGACGGGCCGGTGCTGACGACGCAGCAGCAGCCCGCGCAGTTTTTCGAGCGCTTTCGCAAGCAGAATGCGGCTTCCGACTCGCCCGGCCTGGGCTTGTCCATCGTGCAGAGCATTGCGGCCTTTTATGGGTTCACCGTGGCGTACGACTACTCCCCGGACCCGGCGCGGCATACGCTACGCGTCCGGTTTGCCCCGGTGACTACCCGGCCCTGACAACTACAGAATGTGTACAGAATTGGCCCTTACGTTTGGAGCCTACCTGCTGCTTTCTGTATGTCCCGCTTCGTGCTGCTTCCCTGGCTGTGCTGTCTACTGCCTCTGTTCCCGTCCCAGGCCCAGACGGCCCCTGCTGAACCGGTAAAAGCCTGCGCTGTTGACTCCACGGGCCGCTTGCCGCTCTGGCAGCGTCCGGTGGGACGGGCGCTGCTGGTGCCCACGCTGCTGCTCACGGCCGGGGCCCTGACCACCCACCGGGTGGAACTGCTGGAATCGGACGAGGAAATGCGAGAGGAAATCCGCGAGCACATGGGCCGGCCCCGGACGACACTCGACAACCAGCTTCGCTACCTGCCGGGCGCGGTAACACTGGGCCTGGGCCTGGCCGGGGTGCCGGGCCGCCACAAGCCCGTGGACCAGGTGCTGCTGGCGGCGCTGGGCTTCACCCTCAACGACGCGGTGACCAGTAACCTGAAGAAGCTCACGCAGGTGCAACGACCCGACGGGTCCGACTTCCATTCCTTCCCAAGCCAGCACACCAGCCTGGCCTTCGCGTCGGCCACTTTTCTGCACAAGGAATACGGCGGGCGCAGCATCTGGTACAGTATCGGGGGCTATGGCGTGGCCGCCGCCACGGGAGGCATCCGCATGGCCAAGGACGCGCACTGGCTGTCGGATGTGCTGGCCGGGGCCGGCGTGGGCATTCTCTCGACCGAGGCAGCCTACTGGCTGTATCCGCGCATTATGAAGCCCCTGCATAAAGTACTGGGCAATCGGGCCTTGGTTGTGCCCAGCTACCAGCAAGGGGCTTTTGGCGCTACTGCCGTGGTTCGGCTGTGAGGTAGCCGCTCCACGTTTTTCCTTGCCTTACATCACTTCCTATTGAGCATCAGATGCTGAAGCGACTTATCCATTACCCGTTGTTGTTCCTGTTGAGCGGTGCGTTCGTCCATCCCCTCTCGGCGCAGGTAGTGCCCTCTCAGACGGTTGTGCCCGATACCACGCACAAGTTTGAGAATCCCACGGCCGCGGCAACCCTCGCTAAAAAACCGTGGTATGCCGGCAAGCTGGTAAAAGCCAGCATCGTGCCGGCCGTGCTCATTGGCTATGGGGCGTACACCTTCAACGGGGGCGGCTTTTACACCAACCAGCAAGCCAACCGCGACATCCACAAGGTATTTCCCACCTTCCGCACCCGCGCTGACGATATTCTGCTCTTCGCCCCGTACCTGGAGCTGGGAGCCGTGCTGCTCTCCGGCGTGGAGTCGCGCGACGACCGGCTTAACATTGGGCTGGTCGTGCTGAAAAGCGAGCTGATTATGCTCTCCACCGTGTTTGCGGTGAAAACGCTGACCCGCGAAACCCGGCCCGATGGGTCCGACAACCTCTCATTTCCGTCGGGGCACACGGCGCAGGCGTTTCTGGCGGCCAGCATCGTGCACACCGAGTTTCGCGACAAAAGCCAGTGGTACGGCATCGGGGCCTATACCCTGGCCACGAGCGTGGCCGCCCTGCGCATGATAAACAACAAGCACTGGCAGAGCGACGTGGTGGCCGGGGCCGGCTTTGGCATCCTGTCGGCTCACCTGGGCTACCTCACGCACCGCAACCGCTGGGGCCGCAAGCCCGCTCAACTGGGGCTGCGCGCGGCGCCGGCTCTATGGCCCGGGGGAGCCACGGGCCTCACCGTCAGCTGGCACCCAACGCACTAGCCGAAAGGCACCACCCGGTCGGGGCCGCCATTCTTCCCCTCTCGCAACGAGGCAACCAGCCCGAAACGGAAACTACAGAATTACTTCAGATTCCAGCAGGAACTTTGTCGGGCTGACGCTCACCGACGAAGCTCCTGCTGGACTTTACGCCCGGTTGCTGGCTGATTGCCGCTTGCTGACGGCGGGTCAGGTTTGACCAGTCATTGTACCCCTAGCCACTTCGCTGTGCCGGATACGTTTCCCTTGTTTCGTGCTGCTTTTCCTTCCGGCCGTCAGGCTGTTATCGGGTGGCTGGCGCTGCCCCTACTACTGGCCGGCTGTGTCAGCACCAAGTCGGTCTATACCCGTGACCATGTGGCCCGCCGGCTGCAGGCCCGCGCCGGCTACGCGCTGGGGCCGGGCCGCTCAGCTAACGCCCCCGCCCCCGCGCTGCCCAACCTGCAGGACGGCCTGAGCGAGGAGGAAACCGTGAGCCTGGCGCTCACGCGCAATCCCGCCTTTCAGGCCGACCTGAGCACCCTGGCCCTGGCCCAGGCTGATTTGCAGGATGCCGGCCTGCTGGCCAACCCTGTGCTCACTGGCGTGACTGCATACGGTACCTCGCCCGTGTTTCTGGCCCTGAACTTCGCCTCCGACCTGCTCTGGCAGCGCCCCGGCCGGGTGGGGGCCGCCCAGCTCGAAACCCAGCGCGTGGCCGAAAGCCTGGTGAGCCGGAGCCTGCTCGTGAGCCGCGACGCGCAGGTAAGCTACACCGACATTACCCTGGCCGATGAGCGGCTGCGCATTGCCCGCGAGGCCATTGTTATGCGGGCCGAGGTGGCGCGCATCGTGCGGGCCCGCTACCGGGTGGGCGAGGCCAGCGAGCTGGAAACCGTGGCCCCCAGTGCTGACAGCCTACGCGCCGTCGACGACTTCTACCGCGCCCGCCGCGACGCCCAGGTGGCCCGCCTGCGGCTTTTTGCCACCCTCGGGCTGGATTCGGTAAAGGCTGATTCAGTACACTTTATCGGGTCGGCTTCTGCTACTACGCCGGCCGTGCCGCCATTGCGCACGCTGCTGGACTCGGCCTACGCGGCCCGGCCCGATTTGTGGGCGGCGCGCATCGGTATTGAGGGCATCGGCAAGCGGCTGAAGTGGGAGCGCAGCCGGGTGTTCTCGTTCGTACTCTCACTCAACGCCCGCCTCAACGACCCCAACCCGGTGCACCTGGGGCCGGGCGCGGCCATCGGCCTGCCCCTCTTCAACCGCAACCAGGGCCGCATCTCACGGGTGAAAGCCGAACTGGAACAGGCCTCCTGGCAGTACCTGGCCCTGCGCCAGACTGTGAACCTGGACGTGCGCGAGGCCTACGCCCAGTACGAACAGGCCACCCAGAGCGTGGCCCTATGGGAACGAAGCTACCTGCCCAGTCTGCAGGACGCGCTACGCCGCTCCACCAACGCCTTTATCAACGGCGACTTTCCCTACGTGCAGGTGGCCGAAACCACCCGCCAGCTGCTCGACGCCCGCCAGCGTGCCGCCGACGCTCGCGCCGACCAGCGCCGCGCCCTGGCCCGGTTGCGCTACGCCGTGGGCGGCCGCTTTTAACCTATCCGACTTCTTCCTGCCATGCACTTCCTCCCGTTCACAGCCTCCCTGCTGATAATTGTCCGCTCCCTGGCGTTGGCCGGCCTGCTCGGCCTAGTCACGGCCTGTGGCAAAGAAGAAAAGCCCAAGGCCATCAGCCCCGCCGAGGTCGAAAACCCGGTCAAGGAGTCGGACCTGACTACCGTAGTTATTACTGCTGACGCGGAAAAGCGGCTGGGCATCAAAACCGTGGCCATTAAAACCGATAACGTGCAGGCCACGCGGGAAGTGGGCGGCGAGATTCAGGCCGTGCCGGGCCAGGCCGTCACCATCGTGGCGCCGGTGCAGGGTACGCTGCGCGGCGGGGCCAGCATCACAGCCGGCCAGCGCGTACGCCAGGGCCAGACGCTGTATAGCCTGGTGCCGCTGCCGCCGGAGCGCGACCTGCTCACCCTCGACCAGGGCTCGGCCCAGGCGCGCACCCAACTACAGGTCGCCCAGGCCCGCCTGCAACGGGCTGAAGAACTACTGGCCGACCGCGCCGGCAGCGTCCGGGCCCGCGATGATGCCCGCGCCGATGTGGCGTTGGCCCAGCGGGCCCTGGCCGATGCCCGCGCCCGGCAGGGCGCCCTGAACGGCAACACCGGCGGCGGGCAGGCCCTGCCCATTAAGGCCCCGCTGAGCGGGGTGGTGCAGCGCGTGAGCGTCGCGCCCGGCTCGGTGGTGACAGCCAACACGGTGCTGGTGGAGCTGGCTGCCCTCAACAAAGTATGGGTGCGGGTACCGCTGTTCGTAGGCGATTTACGCCGGCTGGGCAAGGAGCAAGCCGTGACCGTGCGGCCCCTGAACGGGGGGGCGGCCCGGCAAGCCCGGGCGGTGGAAGCTCCCTTGCTCAGCGCTTCCGCCGGTACCGGCACGCCCGGTGCGGGTGCAGCCGGCACGGGCACGGCCGATGTGTTCTACGAGCTGGACAACACCGACGAGGCCTTCCGCCCCGGCGAGCGGGTGGCCGTGGACGTCACGCTGAGCAGCGGCAACTCAGCCACGGGCGGCACCGCCACAACGGCTGCCCTGACCATCCCGGCCGCCGCGCTGCTCTACGACGCGTCGGGCGGGCAGTGGGTGTACGTGCGCACCAAACCCTTGCAGTACACCCGGCAGCGGGTGGAAGTGCAGCGGGCAGTGGGAAACCAGGTGGTTGTTTCCCGGGGCGTGCAGGCCGGCGCGGAAGTCGTAACCGACGGCGCGGCGGAATTATTCGGAACTGAATTTGGCGGCAGCCACTAAGCCATGAAGTGGATAATAGAATCGGCGCTGCGGCTGCGGCTGGTCGTGGTCATCCTGTTTGGGGTGTTGCTGGTGGCGGGCCTGCAGGTAGTGCGCAACACGCCCCTGGACGTATTTCCCGAGTTTGCTCCGCCCTACGTGGAAGTGCAGACCGAAGCGCCCGGCCTGAGCACGGCCGAGGTGGAAGCCCTGGTGAGTGTACCGCTGGAAAACGCCCTGAACGGCACGCCCGACGTGAAGAAAATCCGGTCCAAGTCGGTGCTGGGCCTCTCGTCGGTGGTGCTGTACTTCCCGCAGGGAATTGATATCAACAACGCACGGCAGGCGGTGCAGGAGCGGCTGGCGCGGGTAGCGCCTACGCTGCCCGGCGTGGCCCGGCCCCCGGTGATGCTCTCCCCGCTATCTTCGACCAGCCGGGTGCTCAAGATTGGGGTTTCCTCGGATAGCCTCACGCAGGTAGAAATGACCACGCTGGCCCGCTGGAGCATCCGCCCGCGCCTGATGGCCGTGCCCGGTGTGGCCAACGTAGCCATCTGGGGCCAGCGCGACCGGCAGTTGCAGGTGCTGGTGAATCCCGAGCAGCTCCGCACGCTGGGCCTCACCCTGGCCGAAGTAGAAAAGGCCGCGGCCGACGCCACCACGCTGGCCGGTGGCGGTTTCATCGACTCGCCCAACCAGCGCCTAGCCGTGTCGCAAAGCTCGGCCATCCAAACGGCTGCCGATTTGGCGCAGATGCCCGTCACCTTCCGAAACGGTGTTAGTTTGAAGCTGGGCGAAGTGGCACAAGTGGTGGAGGGATTTCCTGCTCCCATCGGCGACGCCGTGATTAACGACGGGCCGGGGCTGCTGCTCATCGTGGAAAAGCAGCCCGGCGCCAATACCCTGGACGTAACCCGCCAGGTGGAAGCGGCCCTGAACGCCATGCGGCCCGGCCTGAAAGGACTGGAAATCGACTCGACCATCTTCCGGCCGGCGACCTTTATCGAGATGTCGCTGAGCAACCTCAACAAGTCGCTGCTGATTGGCTGCGTGCTGGTGGTGCTGGTGCTGCTATTCTTCCTGTACGAGTGGCGCACGGCCCTGATCAGCGCGTTGGCGCTGCCCACATCGCTGATTGCGGCGGCGCTGGCCCTGCGCTACTCCGGCAAAACCATCGACACGATGGTGCTGGCCGGTCTCATCATCGCCCTGGGCGAAGTAGTGGACGATGCCATCATCGACGTAGAGAACATTATGCGCCGGCTGCGGCTGAACCACGATGCCGGTTCGCCGAAAACCGCCTTTGCCGTGGTGTACGAAGCTTCAATGGAGGTGCGCTCGGCCGTGATCTACGGCTCCGTTATCGTGGCGCTGGTCTTGCTGCCCATCTTTTTGCTACCGGGCCTGTCGGGGGCGTTTTTCCAGCCGCTGGCCTTCGCCTACGTGCTGGCTATTCTGGCTTCGCTGTTCGTCGCCCTGACTTTGACGCCGGCTTTGGCCCTGCTGCTGCTGCCCAAGGCGGCGGAGAAAAAGTCGAAGGACGCGCCGGTGGTAGCCTGGCTGAAGCGGCACTACGCCCGGGTGCTGCCCGGTTTGCTGGCCCGGCCCAAACGCGTGGCCTGGTCCTTGACCGGGGTGGCGGTGGTGTCGATACTGCTGGTGCCGTTTTTCGGCCAGGAGTTTCTGCCCAACTTCAAGGAATACGACTTTCTGATGCACTGGGTGGAGAAGCCCGGCACGTCGCTGCAGGCCATGTCGCGCATCACGGTGCGGGCCAGCAAGGAGCTGCGCGCCATTCCGGGCGTGCGCAACTTCGGGGCGCACATTGGCCGGGCCGAGGTGGCGGATGAGGTGGTGGGCCCCAACTTCACCGAGCTGTGGATTTCGGTGGACCCCAACGTGGACTACGAGGCTACAGTGGTCAAAATCCAGACTGTAGTCGACGGCTACCCCGGCCTGTACCGCGACCTGCTGACCTACCTGCGCGAGCGAATCAAGGAGGTGCTTACCGGCACGTCGGCCACCATCGTGGTGCGCATCTTCGGTCCCGACCTCGACCAGCTTTACACCAAAGCTAAAGAAGTAGGCGCCAAGCTCGACGGCGTAGAGGGCGTGGTCGACCTGAAAGTGCAGCAGCAGACGCTGGTGCCCCAGATTCAGGTGAAGATCAAGCCCGAAGCCGCCGCCCGCTTCGGCCTTAGTCCCGGCACGGTGCTGCAGGCCATCAGCACACTGGTGAAGGGCCGCAAGGTGGGTGAAATCTACCAGGAGCAGAAGATTTTCGACGTGGCCGTGTGGGGCCAGCCGGCCGTGCGCGCTGACTTCGGGGCCGTGCGCGAGTTGCTCATCGGCCTGCCCGGCGGCGGGGCCGTGCCCCTGCGCGAGGTAGCCGACGTGCAGATTGTGCCCACGCCCAACGAAATCACCCGCGAGGCTTCTTCCCGCCGCATCGACGTGACGCTCAACGTGCGCGGCCGCGACCTGGGCTCCGTGGCCCGCGACGTGCAGGCGCAGGTGGATGGCGTGGCCTTCGAGGCCGGCTACCACCCCGAAATCCTGGGCGAGTACGCCGAGCGGCAAGCCTCCCAAAACCGCATGGCCATGCTGGTACTGCTCTCGCTCATCGGCATCTTCCTGGTGCTTTACACCGACTTCGGCACCGTGCGGCTGGCTACGCTGGGCATTCTGAGTTTGTTCTTCGCCGTATCGGGTTGCTTACTGGCGGCGTTCTTAACCGGCGGCGTGCTTTCGCTGGGCTCCATCGTGGGCTTTATCACGGTGCTCGGGGTGGCGGCCCGCAACAGCATCATGCTCGTGAGCCACTACCAGCATCTAGAGCGGGAAGAGGGCATGGCGTTCAGCAAGGAGCTTGTCCTTCGCGGCTCGCTGGAGCGGGTGTCGCCCATCATCATGACGGCCCTGACCTCGGTGCTGGCGCTGCTGCCCATCATCCTGGCCGGCAACGAGCCGGGCTCGGAAATCGAGCACCCCATGTCAGTGGTGATTCTGGGGGGCGTCATTACCTCCACCGTGCTCAACCTGCTGGGCATGCCGGCGCTGTATTGGGCCTTTGGCCGGAAGGCAGGTCGCCCCTCCGACTCCGCGAATCAGCAGGAAAGCGCGGGCTGAAACCCTGAACGCTGCCCCGATGCCGGTAGAATTTCTCAGTAACGAACAAGCGGCCCGGTACGGGCGCTATCATGCCGACCCCAGCCCGGAGCAACTCAGCCGTTTCTTCTACCTGAGTGCCCCGGACCTGCAGTGGTTGTCGGGGCGTCGGCGGCCCTACAACAAACTGGGATGTGCCGTGCAGCTCTGCACGCTCCGTTTCCTGGGCACCTTTCTGCCGGACCCCATGCAGGTGCCGGCCAGCGTGGTCCACACGCTGGCTCAGCAACTCGGTTTGCCGGCAGAGTCGTTGGATGGCTACCACACCCGTCCCAATACGTGGTACGACCACCAAGCCAGCCTGGTGGCGTACTCAGGGTACGTGCCCTTTGATGCCCGGCAAGCGTTTCGACTCACGCGCTGGCTCTACGCACAGGTAACCACCAGCACGGTGCGCCCGAGCGTGCTCTTTGATTTGACCACGGCGCATCTGGTGAACCTGCGCGTGGTGTTGCCGGGCGTTTCGCTCCTGGCCCGCCTCATTGCGCGGGTGCGCGAGCGCAGTGGCCAGCACATCTACCGCCACCTGCGGGCCCGCCTCAGTCCCGCGCAGCAACTTGCCCTGGAAGCGTTGCTACGGGTACCCGCGGGGGAGCGGCTCACGCCCCTGGAAGTGTTGCGCACGCCGCCCACCCGCGTGTCCGCTCCTGCCCTGGTGGTCGCCCTGCGGCGGGTGGAGCAGATTCGGGCCGTCGGTGTGGGGGATGTGTCCGTGCAGGATGTAGCCGAAGCCCGGCTGGTCCGTATGGCCCGGCATGCCCAACTAGCGTGGGCCCAAACGCTGTTGCGCATGAGCGAGGAACGCCGGCTGGCCACGCTGCTGGTATTCGTGCAGGCCCTGGAACGCACAGCCACCGACGACGTGCTGGATTTGTTCGACGGGCTGATGACGTCACTGGCCCTGCGCGGGGAAACCAAGCGCCGCCGCGAGCGGCTCCGCTCGCTCAAAGACCTGGACCAGGCCGCCTTGCTGTTGCAGCAAGCCGTCTGCATCCTGCTCGACGAGGCGGTACCCGCCGAAGCGATACGGCCGCGGGCCCTGGCCGCCCTGGGCGAGGCCCCGTTGCGGGCGGCGGCGGACGCCGTGCAGG
>CAXUEM010000033.1:0-2698 GCA_964249885.1 uncultured Hymenobacter sp.
AAATAAGGTCTGAGTAAACGCATTCGTGAACAGCTCGTGCTCGGCCTGCACCGGTGGGCGCCAGTAGTCGTTGAGCTCGACTACGCCGTCGCGGGTGGCGTCCAGGGTCAGGGCGCGGTTAGGGCCCCACTCCCACTGCTGGCTGTGGCCGTGGTTTTCGAGCAGCACATACTTATAGGTGAGCTCGGTGGTGCCGACGGGCAGGTGGAGGTCGGCGCTCCAGCGAGTGGTGGCCTCGTCGTAGTGCAGCAGCAGGGCCTGCGGCAGCTGCCAGGCACCGAGGGCCGGCGCCGAGCCGCACACCGCCAGCCGCTGGCCGTAAGTGGTGCGGTAGGGAAGCGTAAAGCGAATTATCATCAGGGAAAACGGGGCAGGTAGTGGGCCCGCAAGATACTGCGCCGGACAGAGACGCCGGAAGGCGGGTGCCGGGGCCGGCCAGCGCCGGGTGCCGTTCTTTGTAAACTAATACCCCATCCCGGCACGTTGCTACCTGCTGCCCCGGTGCTAACCCCAAGGGCTGGTTTTCGTTAGGTTGCTCACCCTTTAGTCTTTTCGCGCTATCAACTCGCTGCCCCCCTTTCTGCGCCGTCTCTTATACGTCGTGCTCGGCTTGCTGGGCCTCGTGCTGCTATTGGTGATAGTGGCCGTGGTGGCCCTGCAGTTTCCCGCCACTCAGGATTTCATTGCCCGCAAGGCCGAAAGTTACCTGCGCGACAAGCTCCAGACCGAGGTGCGCATCGGCCGCTTTCGCACCGACTTCCGCCACGCCATCAACCTGGACAATGTGTACCTGGCCGACCAGCGCCGCGACACATTAGTAAGCGTGGGCCATCTGGGTGTGAACCTGGATATCTGGAAGCTGGCCCAAAGCCAGATTAACATTTCCAGCATCGAGCTCAACGACGGCCGCGTGCGCCTGACCCGCACCGCGCCCGACTCGGTGAACAACTACGACTTCATCGCCCGGGCCTTCACCGACCCCGCCGCGCCGGTAGACACCGCAGCCTCGGGCCTGAAGTACGACATCGGCCGGGCCCGGCTGACGAACATCTACTTCACCCAGGATGACCAGATTACGGGTTCCGACCTGCGCGCCCGGCTTGGCGAGCTGACCGTGAACATGGACGAGGTGGATGTGGATAAGTCCATCTACAAAGTGGATAACGTCGCCCTGCGCCGGGCCAGCATTGCGATGGTGCAAACCAAAACCGCCCCCGAGCTGGACGACCAAAAGCCCACCGAGCCGCTCACGGTGCAGTTTGGCCTGAACCGGGCTCAGCTAGAAGCCGTGCAGTTCAGCTACAAAAATCAGCCCGCCGCGCAGTTTATCAACACGCGCATCGGGCAGGCCGAGGTGACGGCCCGGAACATTGACCTGGCCAGAGCGCGGGTTGATTTGGATAAGCTGACCGTGAAAAACACCTCGTTCGCCTACGCCCAGAACGAAAATGTGCCCGTGGCCCAGCGCGTGGTGAACCCCGCCGAAGCCGTCCGCGAGCTGAACGAGTCGGCCGAGAAAGCCAGCGCCCAGCCCCTGCGCTGGCGCGTGAGCCTGAACCAGTCCGACATCAGCGGGCTGGACGTGGCTTTCGACAACTTCAACGAGCCGCGGCAGAAAACCCGCCTGCCAGCCCTGGACTATAACCACCTCAAGTTCACGGACTTGATTTTGAACACTCACAATTTCCGCTTCTCGGAAAACCGCACCACCGCGCAGGTCGACAACCTGGCCGGCCGCGAGCAGAGCGGTTTCCGGGTAGATAAGTGGCAGGCCAACGTGGTGTACGACTCGGTGCAGATTCGGCTTGACAGCTTGGACCTCATCACGCCGCACACCCGCATCCGGCGTACGCTGGCCATTGGGTTTAAGGACCTGGCCACGCTGGCCGAAGACCGTAACCTGCCCAATCTCAAGCTAGAAGGTGACCTGCGCGACGTGCGCCTGGGCTTCCGCGACGTGCTGTATCTGGCGCCGCAGTTGGCCGGCACGCCGCCCTTCAACACCGGCGCCAACCAGTCCATCCTGCTCAGTGGGCAGATTGCCGGGCGGCTGGGTGACTTACGGGTGCGCAACCTGGAGTTTGTGGGCTTGCGTAACACCCAGCTGCGGGCCGACGGCCGCATCCGCGGCCTGCCTAACACCGACAACCGTCTTGTTGCTGACCTCAACATCAAGCGCTTCAACACCACCGAAGCTGATTTGCGCAGCGTGCTGCCGCGCGGCACCATTCCGGCCGAAACGCGCATCGGCACGGTGGCCCTGAGTGGGCAGGTGAAGGGCAGTTTGGGCGACTTTCAGCTGCGCAACTTCAACTTTCAGGGCCTGGGCAACACGCAGTTAATAGCCAGCGGCCGGGTGCGCGGCCTGCCTAATACCGACGCCCGGCTGTTTGCCGACCTCAACGTGGCCCGCTTCAGCACCACGGCCCGCGACCTGCAAGGCGTGCTGCCGGCCGGAACCCTGCCGGCCGGCTACCAGCTGCCGCCGGCCATCAGCCTGCGCGGCACCTTCCGCGGGCAGCCCACGGCCCTGCGCTTCGACACCAACCTGCAATTGACTTCCAGCTTCGGCAACGCCGCAGCCCGGGTGAACATGGGCCCCGGCCCCCAAGGCCAGGAGCCGGTCACGGGCACTTTCGCGGTGCAGAATTTCAACGTGGGCAAGCTGCTCGGCGACCCCACCATCGGGCGCTGAGCC
>CAXUEM010000033.1:2708-4831 GCA_964249885.1 uncultured Hymenobacter sp.
GCCACAATTACACGGGGCCCAAGCGGCGCGGCCCCCCCCCAACGGGCCGCTTCCGGCCCCCGGGCCGGCCCCCCCCCCGCGGCCTGAGCCCCGAGGCCATGCGCGGGCAGCTGGTGGCCACGGTGCAGCGCGCCGAGTACAACGGCTACACCTACCGCAACGTGCAAGCCACGGTCGGCATCGACCGGCAGCGCTACGACATCCGGGCCAACTCGGCCGGCGACCCCAACCTGAACCTCGACCTGACGGCCGTGGTGAACCTGCGCGACGCCCGGAACCCTACCTATGAGCTGACTTCGCTTAATGTGCGCGGCGCCAACCTCACGGCCCTGGGCTTCTATACCGGCGGCGACCTGCGCGTGCAGGGCGACCTGAAAGCCAATTTCAGCGGCGCCGATTTGAACTCGCTCAACGGCACGTTCAGCGGCGAGCGGGTGGTCATCGTGCGCGACAACCAGCCGTTTGCCTTCGACTCGCTACGGGGCAGCATTGTCCAAACGGCCAGCCGGGCCACCGTAGACATTAATTCCAGCCTGGTTTCGGCCCGGCTCGATGGCAACGTGCACCTGGGCGAGCTGGGACCGGAAATTCAGCAGCATATTGACCGCTACTTCGACCTGCCCGGCGTGCGCTACGTGGCCAGCAGCGCCAACCGCCGCTTCACGTATTCCCTGCGCCTGAAAGACCCCCGGCTGGCCACCAAGCTCGTGCCCGGCCTCAAGCGCATTTCGCCCTTCACCCTGGCCGGCGACTACGACCGGCAGGCCGCCCGCCTCACCGCCCAGACCAGCATCCCGGTTTTGCGCTACGAAAACTACCGGCTGGATTCGCTGCGCCTCGACGTGGGCTCTGATGCGCAAAAGCTGGACTATGCCCTGCGTCTGGCGCAAGCCGCGCAGGATACGACCTTGCGGCTACGGCGCCCCAGCCTCATCGGCAACGTAGCCAACAACCAGATTTTCAGCCGCGCCGCCATCCTCGGCGACTCCCTGAACCGGGAGCGGCTGGCCTTGGCCGGCACCTTGTCGGTGGGCAGTGTGCCAGCAGGGGGCCGGCGGCCAGCCGGCAGCGCCTACACCTTTGTGGCGGCGGCCGAGCAGATTATCAACTACAACACCTGGACCGCCGGCGCTGGCAACTTCGTGCGCTACAACCCCGACGGCAGCGTGGTGGCCAGCAATCTACGCCTGACCAACGGCCCCAGCGCGCTGGTAGTACAGAGCCAGAACCCGCAGGTGAACACCTCCCCCCTGCTGGTGCGCTTCGAGCAGTTCCAGCTGGCCGAAATCGTGCGGGCCGTGCAGCAGCAGGACTCGCTGGTGGCCGGCACCCTCAACGGGCAGGCCGAGCTACGCGGGCTGGGCTCGCCGCGCTTCTCGTTCACCTCTGATTTGACGGTCAGCAACCTGATTTTTCAGAAGGCCCTGCTGGGTGATTTGGCTTTGAAAGCCAGCAACCCCGTGGCCAACCGCTACGATGTGGACGCCCGCCTCACGGGCGGCGGGGTGAGCACGGCCGGCGGTGCCACCGGCCCGGGCAACGACGTGCGCGCCGTGGGCTCTTACACCGTCACCGGCCAGAACCCCATCCAGTTTCAGGTCGAGGTGAACCGCCTGAACCTGAAAACCGCCGAGCCGTTCTCGGCCGGGCAGCTGAGCCGGTCGGCCGGCTTTCTGAGCGGCACGCTGGCCGTAGCCGGCACCGCCGCCGTGCCGCAGGTGCGCGGCACGCTCACAACTTCCGATGATGCGGCTTTCATCGTGCCCCAGTTGGGCGCGCCCTACCGCCTGCCCAATCAGAAGGTAGTGTTTGATGAACGGGGCCTAGCCTTTGACGATTTCACGGTGCTGGACTCGGCCGGCAACCGGGCGGTGGCCAACGGCTACCTGCTGACCCGCAACTATGTCGATTACACGTTTGACCTGCAAGCCAAAACCGAAAACTTCCTGGCCGTGCGCAGCACCCGCGCCAACAACCCGCTCTACTACGGCCGCCTGGTGCTCGACTCCGACACCCGCCTCACCGGCCCGCTCACGCTCATCAAAGTCGATACCGACGTGACCGTGGCCCCGGGCTCCGACCTGACGGTGGAGTCGCCGACCGGCGACCCAGCCGCGGTGGAG
>CAXUEM010000033.1:4841-15474 GCA_964249885.1 uncultured Hymenobacter sp.
TCGTCAAATTCATCGACAAAAGCGCCCCGCTCGACACGGCCCTGGCCCGGCAGCTGGCCCTGGACACGGTGCAAACCGGCGCCAGCGGCTACGACATCACGGCCCGGGTGAAAATCACGGACCGCACCCCGTTCACCATCATCATCGACCCGGTTTCGGGCGACAACCTGCGGGTGCGGGCCGACGGGCAGCTCGTGACGCACCTCGACCCGGCCGGCACCATCACCCTGAGCGGCGGCCTGACCGTGGCGCGCGGCTCCTACCGCCTGTCGCTCTACAGCCTGGCCTCCCGGGAGTTTACCATCCGCCGCGGCTCCTCGCTGATTTGGAGCGGCGACCCTTATAACGCCGACCTGAACCTGACGGCGGTTTACAAGCTAAAAGCCGCGCCCTCGGAGCTGCTTGCCGGGCAGGGCACCGACTCGCCGGAGCAGCAAAGCCTGGCCCGCAACACGCTGCCCTTCAACGTGCTGCTCAACGTAACCGACCAGCTCAGCAAGCCCACCATCGGCTTTGACATTCGCCTGCCCGAGGAGCAGCGCGGGGCCCTCGGCGGCGAGGTGGAGGCTCGGCTGGCGACGCTGCGTCAGCCCAACCAGACTTCCGAGCTGAGCAAGCAGGTATTTTCGCTTTTGCTGCTGGGCCGCTTCGTGGCGCAGAATCCGTTTCAGACCAGCGCGGGCGAGAGCTTCGTGGCCTCGCAGCTGCGGGGCTCGGCCAGCGCCGTGCTCACCGAGCAGCTCAACAACCTGACCGGCAAGTACCTGGCCGGCCTGGGCCTGGACTTGGGCGTCACGAACCAGGCCGTGTACGGCGCCGACGGCGGCACCGGCTCGCGCACCGACCTGAACGTGGCCGTGCGCCGGCAGCTGCTCAACAACCGCCTGACCGTGCGCGTGGGCACCGACATTGCCCTGAGCGGCAGCAACACCGGCACCGGCGGCACCCAAAGCACCCGCGGCCAGAGCAGCGCCAGCAACCTGGCCGGCGACGTAAGCCTGGAGTACACCCTGCTGCGCGACGGCCGCCTGCGCCTGCGCGCCTTCCGCCAGAACGCCTACGACGACATCGACAGCGACCAGATTGTGCGCACCGGCGCGGCCCTGGTGTATCAGCGCGAGTACAACACCCTGGCCGAGCTGTTCCAGAAGATAAGCCAGCCCGTGAAAGAGCAGCGCCGCGAAGCCCGCAAAGAAGAAAAAGCGGCCAAAGAAGAGTTGCGCAAAAAAGACCAGGCCGCCCGCGACTCGGCTACGGCCGCGGTGCTCGCGCCCCGGGGCGACTCGGCTCGCCAGGCGAAGACGGCCCCGGCCAGCAGGGGGTCAAACAAGAACTAAGATGAAGGAAATTGACATTTTTCTGGCTGCCCGCCGCGGGTGCCTCGCCGCCTGCCTGCTCCTGCTCGGCGTCCTCGCTTCGTGCTCGGGTCTGCGCTACATCCCGGAAAAGGAAAAGCTCTACACCGGCACGAAGGTCAAAATCAACTTTCCTGACAAGCCCAAGAACGCGGCCCTGCTCCAGACCGAGTTGGAAAGCGTGGTGCGGCCCCAGCCCAACTTCTCGTTTCTGGGACTGCGACCTAAGTTGTATTTCTGGCACCTGGGCGTGGGCAAGAAGAAAGGCCTGGGCAAGTTTCTGGCCGACAAGCTGGGCGAGCCGCCGGTGCTGCTGAGTCAGGTGAAAATTCCGGCTACTCAGGCCCTGATGACCAACCGCCTGCAAAACCGCGGCTACTTCCGCGCCGCCGTCACGAACGAGGTGAAGGCCGAGGGCAAAACCGCCCAGGTCAACTACACGGCCAACACTGGCCCGCTGTCTACCATCAAGGAAGTCAACTTCCCGGCCGGCGACTCGGCCGTGCTGGCTAGTATCCGGGGCACGCGGGGCGGCAGCCTGCTCAAGGTGGGCGAGGCGTATGACCTGAGCGTGCTCACGCAGGAGCGGGTGCGCATTGATGCGGCGCTGAAAAACCAGGGCTACTACTATTTCACGCCCGATGTGCTGATTTTTGAGGTCGACAGCACCCTGCGCAACCAGGTGACGGTGGACGTGAGGGTAAAGGCCGCCGCGCCCGAGCGCGCCCTGCGCCCCTACTGGCTCGACGAGGTGAGCTTGAACTCAAACTACGTGCTGACCGATACGACCACCCGGCGGCCGGTCAGGTTCCGCAAGTACCAATACTACCCCGACGAAACTTACTTCAAGGCCAAGGCACTGACGCGGGCCACCTTCCTGTATCCCGACAGCCTGTTCCGGCGCCCCCGCCGCGACCAGACCCTGAGCCGCCTGATGAGCCTGGGCACGTTCCGCTTCGTGGAAATCAAGTTCAGCCCGGCCGCAGCCGGCGACTCGGCCGGCCGCGCCCGGCTGGATGCGCAGGTGCTGATGACCCGGCTGGCCAAGAAAAACCTGCGCGCCGAGTTGCAGCTGGTCAACAAAAGCAACGGCTTCACCGGGCCGGGCCTCACGCTGGCCTTCCGCAACCGCTCGGCCCTGCGCGGGGCCGAGCAGCTGCTGGTTAATGCCACGGCCTCGTTTGAGACGCAAACCGCGCCGCCCGCGGGCGTTGAGGCCCGCGGCAACGTGGGCCTGACCTCCTACGAGGTGGGAGTGAATGCCCAGCTGCTGGTGCCGCGCCTGATTTCGCCCAACCTCCCCCTGCTGGACGTAGAGCTGAAGAACTCCGACTTTCAGCCGCGCACCTCGTTTGGGGCCGGCTACCGCTACATCGTGCGGGCCGGCTTTTTCCAGCAGGATTTCTTCAATTTGAACTACGGCTACACCTGGAAAACCAAGCTCACGAACGAGCAGGAACTGCGGCCTATTGACTTGCAATACGCCCGGCTGGGTAGTACCGAGCCGGAGTTCGACGAGTTGCTCGTAAAGCGGCCCTTTCTGGCTAACTCCTTCCGGCAGCAGTTCATTCTGGGCACCAGCTACCGCTACACCTACAACCAGCAGGTGCTGGAGCAGCGCCGCCAGCAAATCTATTTCCAGGGCGGCCTGGAGGTGAGCGGCAACGCAGCCCGCGCCCTGGCCGGCGTGGCTGGCCTCCAAAAAAATGAGCGTGGTGCCTACGAGCTGCTGGGCCAGGAATTTTCGCAGTACACCAAGGTCGATTTGGAGCTGCGCGAATATTTCCGCCTTTCGGCCAACCCCACCGTGGGCAACCGCTTCGTGGGGCGCCTGCTCATCGGCGCGGGCCTGCCCTACGGCAACTCCACGGTGCTGCCCTACCTCAAGCAGTACGGCATCGGCGGGCCGAACTCTATTCGGGCCTTTGCGGCGCGGCAGCTGGGCCCCGGCACCTACCGGCCCGTAGACGATGACGAGACCAGCACCCGCTTCTACGACCAAGTGGGCGACCTGCGCCTGGAAGGCAACCTGGAATACCGCCAGGACCTGTTTCCCTACGTGAAGGGCGCCCTGTTCGTGGACGCGGGCAACATCTGGCTCGTGAACAAAGACGACAGCCGCCAAACCTTCGGCGCTGACGGCCAGCCCGACGGCAAAAACGGGCAGTTCAAGCCCAGCACTTTCCTGCAGGAGCTAGCCATCGGCGCCGGCGCCGGCCTGCGCATCGACGTGCAGTTCTTCGTCATCCGCTTCGATTATGCCTTCCCGTTGCGCGCCGGCTACGGCAAGCCCCTGACGCCCAGCGGCGAGGCCGACAAGGCCGGCCGCCTGAATCTGGCGATTGGCTATCCTTTTTAGAGCTTTAAAGCGAAAGAGGTTAGAACGGCAAACTCCCCTCCTTTTTTAAGGAGGGGAGTTTAACCGCCTTACCTACCTCCCCGCCGGCGCATTGCTCACGCTGAACCGCTCGAACACCGCCGCCGTCGAGGACGGGCCGCGGGCCACCACGCCGGCGCGCACGCCGCGGTCCCAGGGCGGGAGAAAGTCGCCGCTCACGGGCTTGCCGTCGGCGGGCAGGGCGGTCCACTTCTGGCCGTCGGCACTCCAGGCGAAGCGGTAGAGGGAGCCGGGCAGGGCCTGGTAGCGCAGCTGCACCGACGAGCCCACGCCCGAGAGCGGCATTTCGGCCAGCGTCTCGCGCTTGCCGGCCTTGGTTTGCACGAGGCTGATTTTGCCGCCTTCCACCGTCAGGGCCAGCGTGTTGCCGGGCTCGCCGAGGGCGGCCAAGCCCGCGCTGCTGCCCGGCGGCAGGGCCGATGGGCTCAGCAGCGTGGTGCTGGCCGTGTAGGCTGCCGTCACCGTGGCGCGGCCCAGGGCCGCGCCCCCGCCGGGGCGCGCTTGTAGTTGCAGGCGCCCGCTGCCCACCTTGAAGTCCGGTTTTTCCTCGACCGGCCACTGCCACGTCGGCGCCAAGGCCGCGCCCTCAAACTCGTCGCGGATGGCCAGGCGGGCCGTGCGCAGCGCCGGCACCGCACCCGTGGGCGGGCTGCGCTGGTTCAGAAACTCCGGCCAGCCGGCCTTGGTCCAGGTGAACTCGCTGAGCACGCCCTGCCGGCCCACGCTGGTCATCGAACTGGTCTGGTAGGCGTGGTGCAGCATAAACCAGCGGCCGTCTTTCTCCACGGCGGTGCCGTGGCCGGGGCAGGTCCAGGTGTCGTTTTTGACGAGGATGGGGTTCTGGGCGTACTTCTCCCAGGGGCCGAGCAGGTTTTTGGCGCGGGCCACGCCGGTGGCATAGGCGCAGCCATTGCCGCAGCAGCCGTTGCCGGCGTAGAACATGTAGAAGTAGCCCTCGCGGCGCACCAGTGCGGGGCCCTCAATCAGGTTGCCTTCCCAGGGCGCGGTGTTGCGCAGCAGCTCTTTCTTCTCGCCGATGAGCTTGGTGCGCTCCTCGTTCAGCTGCTGGGCCCAGATGGGCGTGGGCTGGTTTACGCTGTTGCCGTCTTCCTTCCAAATCAGGTAGGGCTTGTTGTTCTCGTCGCGCACCGGGAAAGGGTCAATCGAGCCATTGGGCTGGCCGACAAGGGGGCCGTGGTCTTTGTAAGGCCCCTCGGGATTGTCGGCGCTGGCTACGCCCACGGCCAAGCCGCCGCCCCGGCGGTGGGCAGTGTAAAAGACGTAGGTTTTCAGGCCGTCCTGGCTGATTTCCGGAGCCCAGAAGTAATAGTCGGCCCAGGCCGGCCGGGCCGTCGGGAACACGTGCGTCACCAGCTGCCAGTCCACCAGGTTCTTGGATTTGAGCAGCGGGAACGTCGGCCCCCAGTTCGAGCTCGTGGCCGTGGCCCAGTACGTGTCGCCTATCCTGGTTACGGAAGGGTCGGGGAAGTCGCCGGCTATCACCGGGTTGGGGATGGTGGCCGGCATGGCCGCCGACTGCCGCGGGCCCGGCATAGCGCGGGTTGCGCCGGGCACGGGCCGCGCCGGCAGCCGCGGCTGAGCCAGCAGGGGATGAGCGGCAAAGCCGGACACAGTCAGCGCGAGCAGGGCCCGCAGGGAAGACACAGAATTCAAAGGAGAAAGGCTAAGGGCAGCTTGGCAGGAATCAGACTTGTTCTAACTGCTTTTTTGTCAAATCTAAGGATTGATTGGACTGGCGGCGAGAAGCAGGTAAGCCAGCAGGGGGTGCCACCGGCCCCTACCCCCTGCTGGCGCAGCCCAAACGCCCGCTTCTGCGTAAGCCAGCTAACCCGATGCGCCCCGTTGTTGGCCCGGCGCGGCGGCTGCGCGGCGTTTGGTGCTCATTATTGGCAACTTGGGGCGCGGCGCCGTTTTACGGGCGGCGGCCGGCTGGGCCGGCGTCGGCGCGTTTTTTTATCTTATCGCTATGCTTCTCGCTTCCATTGCTACCGCTTTTAAGCAGGCCTTCGGCTACGCCCCCCTGCTGGTGCGCGCGCCCGGCCGCGTCAACCTCATCGGCGAGCACACCGACTACAACGAGGGCTTTGTGCTGCCGGCGGCCATCGACAAGCAGATTTACTTTGCCGTAGGCCTGAATGACACGGGCCGCGCCCGGCTCATTGCCTTCGACAAGAACGAGCGCGAGGAAGTGGACCTGCGCAACCTGAAACCCGGCCGCGTGCTGTGGGCCAACTACCTGCTGGGTGTGGCGGCGCAGCTGCAAGCCAAAGGTTTGCACGTGCCGGGCTTCGACTGCGTGTTCGGCGGCGACGTGCCAATGGGCGCGGGGCTCTCGTCGTCGGCGGCGGTGGAAAGCGGGCTGGCCTTCGCCCTCAACCAGCTGCTGCACGCCGACCTGAGCCGCCTGGAGCTGGCGCGCGTAGCCCAGCTGGCCGAGCACACCTACGCCGGCGTGCTGTGCGGCATCATGGACCAGTTTGCTTCGTTGCACGGCCGCCCCGGCCAGGTCGTGCGCCTGGACTGCCGCTCGCTGGAGTACGAGTATTTTCCGTTCGATACCGCCGCGTGCGGCATCGTGCTCTGCAACTCGGGCGTGAAGCACTCGCTGGCCAGCTCCGAGTATAACACCCGCCGCCAGGAGTGCCAGCAGGGGGTGGCGGTGCTGCAGAAAACCTTTCCGCAGGTGCAGAGCCTGCGCGACGCCACCCTGGCGCAGCTCGGCCAAGGCCGCGCCGAGATGGGCGACACCGTGTACCGCCGCTGCCGCTACGTGGTCGAGGAAAACCAGCGCGTCGAGACTGCCTGCCAGGCCCTGCTGGCCCACGATTTGGCGGGTTTCGGACAGCAGATGTATGCCTCCCACGCCGGCCTGCGCGACGACTATGCCGTGAGCTGCCGCGAGCTGGACGTGCTGGTGGAAAGTGCCCGGCCGCTGCCCGGCGTGTACGGCGCCCGCATGATGGGCGGTGGCTTCGGCGGCTGCACCATCAACCTGGTGGCGGTGGCCGAAATCGACAACTTCGTGCAAGCCATGACGGCCGCGTACCAGGCGAAGCTGGGCCTGAAGCTGGAAACGTACCAAACCACCATAGTAGGCGGCGTGGAGGCCGTGGGCGGCTAATTTGCTGCAATCGTACTGCCCCCTAAGCCTGATTCTGTTTTTCGTCAACCCCGCATCCGCTACCTTCTGGTTTTTCCTATGTTCGACCCCGCCCAACATTCGCACCGCCGTCTTAATTTGCTGACTGGCGAATGGCTGCTGGTTTCGCCGCACCGGGCCTTGCGGCCCTGGCAGGGCCAGCAGGAGAAAACCGAGCCCGACCAGCGCCCGGCCCACGACCCCGGCTGCTACCTCTGCCCCGGCAACGTGCGCGCCAACGGCGCCCAGAACCCCGCCTACCCCGGCACGTTCGTCTTCGACAACGACTTCGCCGCCCTGCTGCCCGACGTGCCCGCCGGGGGTCTGAACGTGGACGGCCTGCTGCAGGCCGAGGCCGAAACCGGCGTGGGCCGCGTTATCTGCTTCTCGCCCCGCCACGACCTGACTCTGCCCGAAATGAGCCCCGCGGCCATTCGCGGCGTGGTCGATGTGTGGGTGGACGAGTACCAGAGCCTGGGCGCGCGGCCCGACATCAACTACGTGCAGATTTTCGAGAACAAGGGCACCATCATGGGCTGCTCGAACCCGCACCCGCACGGGCAGATTTGGGCCCAGCGCAGCGTGCCCACCGAGCCGGCTAAGGAAACTGCCCAGCAGGCCGCCTACTTTCAGCAGCACGGCCGCAGCCTGCTCGCCGCCTACCTCGAAACCGAGCTGCGCGAGGGGCAGCGCCTGGTGCTGGAAAACGAGCATTGGGTGGCGCTGGTGCCGTTCTGGGCCACCTGGCCGTTTGAAACGCTGCTCCTGCCGCGCCGCCACGCTACGGACATTGCGCAGCTGAGCGAGGCGGAAAAGGACGCTTTTGCCGATGCGCTGCGCCGCCTCACCACGCGCTACGACAACCTGTTCGGGCTGTCGTTTCCGTACTCGGCCGGCCTGCACCAGCGCCCCACCGACGGGCAGGAACACGCAAGCTGGCACCTGCACATGCACTTTTACCCGCCCCTGCTGCGCTCGGCCACGGTGCGCAAGTTCATGGTCGGCTACGAGATGCTGGGCTCGCCGCAACGCGACATTACCCCCGAATGGGCCGCCGAACGCCTGCGCAGCCTCAGCGAGGTGCACTATAAGAGTATAGTTTAGCCTGTTCGCTTCTTTAGCCTAGGTCTGCCTGCAAGGCAGTAGCGGCCTTGCCGAGCGAGGCCTCTGCTTTAATCCTATTTTCGGTGTGGGCTAATACCAAGGAATTGGCAAGCCCCAGGATTCTGGCGGATTAGCAACACCCCTGCTAGGCTCCTAAGCCAGCGGCCAGGACAATTTAGAGGCTTGTGTAAGTGTTTCAGGTCAAAGTCTTCACAAAGGCAACCGGCGAGCGAATAAATTGCGAGTATTGCCGAGAAAAAGCGGTGCAAATTGAAAATTTTCTTAATTTATTGGTAGCTTTCGGCTACAAATTAAATTGACGACCGTTTTTCCCACCAATTTTTCAATTTCTTCCTTCTATGGTAAACAAATACGCCGCCGCGCTGCTCGTTCTGGGCAGTGCAACTCTTCCGCAGGCTGCCCTGGCCCAGGCGCCGCAAGCTGTCCGGCTGCCCCAGCGGGAGCTGGCCGAGGACGGGACGCCAACTTTCGTTCGGTTCGGTGCCGGCAGCAAGGCCTACGCCGCCCGCCAGGCCCGCCAGGCCATGGTAGAGCAGCTCGGCCTCAAGCCCGAAGACGGCCTGCAGGCCGTGGCTGTGGAAACCGACCAGCTCGGCTTCGCGCACGAGAAATTCCAGCAGTACTACAAGGGCATCAAGGTAGAGCACGCCACCTACACGGCCCACGGCCGCCGCGGGGTGCTGGAGAGCCTGAGCGGCAAGCTCGAGCGCCTGTCGGGTGTGAATACCACGCCTACGCTCGATGCCGCCGCGGCCCTGGGCCGCGCCCTGGCTTTCGTGGGCGCCAAGGAGTATGTGTGGGATGCCGAAAAGGACGCTTCGCTCCGCCCCAAGGGCGAGCTGGTGCTGGTGAAGAGCAACCAGACCGGGCAGCCGGTGCTGGCCTGGAAATTCAACGTGTACGCCAGCAAGCCCCTGAGCCGCGCCTTTGTCTACGTGGACGCCCGCAGTGGCGAGGTGGTGGCGCAGGACGCCATCATTAAGCACGCCGCCGCTACCGGCACCTTCGGCACCCGCTACAGCGGCACGCAGAGCAGCGCCACCGAAACCGCCACCGGCGGCTACCGCCTGCGCGAGCTGACCCGCGGCCTGGGCATCGAAACCTACAACGCCAAGAAAGGCAGCTCCTACACCGCCGCCGTTGACTTCATCGACGCCGACAACTCCTGGACGGAGTACAACAACACCAACCTGGACAACGCCGCGCTGGACGCCCACTGGGGCGCGCAGGGCACCTACGACTACTTCAAGAACGTACACGGCCGCAACTCCTGGGACAATGCGGGCGCCAAAATCAAGAGCTATGTGCACTTCGACGACACGCCCGGCGACGGCGTGGGCTACGAAAATGCCTTCTGGAATGGCTCGGTGATGACCTACGGCGACGGCGCCTCGCGCTTCCGCCCCCTAACCTCGCTCGACGTGGCGGCCCACGAAATCGGCCACGCCATCTGCGAACGCACCGCCAACCTGACCTACCAGAACGAGTCGGGCGCTATGAACGAGGGCTTCTCCGACATCTGGGGCGCCGCCGTGGAGTACTACAAGGCCCCCACCAAGCAAACCTGGCTTATTGGCGAGGACATCGACAAGGTGCGGCCCTCGCTGCGCTCGATGAGCAACCCCAACGCCGAAGGCCAGCCCGACACCTACAAGGGCACCAACTGGAAGCCCACCACCACCTCGCCGACTTCGGCCAACGACTACGGCGGGGTACACACCAACTCGGGCGTGCTGAACTTCTGGTTCTACCTGCTCACGGTGGGCGGCACCGGCACCAACGACATCGGCAGCGCCTATAACGTGGCCGCCATCGGCATCGACAAGGCCGCTAAAATTGCCTACCGCACCGAGAGCGTGTACCTAACGGCCAGCAGCACCTACGCCAACGCCCGCAGCGGCGCCATTCAGGCCGCCACAGACCTCTACGGCGCCGGCTCGCCCGAGGTAACCGCCACCACCAACGCCTGGTACGCCGTGGGCGTGGGCGCGGCGGCCGGCGGCACCACGCCGCCCCCCACCACCGCTACGTATTGCGCCAGCAAGGGCACCAGCCAGGCCTACGAATTCATCGACTACGTGAAGCTGGGCACGCTGGCCCGCACCTCGGGGGCGGATGCCGGCTACTACAACGGCACGGCCATTGCCGCGCCCAGCATAGCCGCCGGCACCTCGCAGACGGTGAGCTTCTCGGCCGGCTTCACCGGCACGGCCTACACCGAGTACTGGAAAGTGTACATCGACTACAACAAAAACGGTGTGTTCACCGACGCCGGCGAGTTGGTGGTAAGCGGCAGCAGCGCCAGCGCGGCCACGCTCAGCGGCACGTTCACGGTGCCCACCACGGCCCGCAACGGCACGACCCGCATGCGCGTCATCGTGAGCGACGCCTCGGCCACCACTTCCTGCAACTCCTACAGCTACGGCGAAACCGAGGACTACACGGTGAACATCACCGGTGGCGCGGCCATTGCGGCCCCGACCACCCTGCTGGCTTCGGCCGGCGCGGCCACGCTGGGCCTGTACCCCAACCCCGCCACCGAGCAAGTGCAGCTCACGCTGAGCAACGGCACGGAGCTGAAGTCGGTGACGGTGT
>CAXUEM010000033.1:15495-15821 GCA_964249885.1 uncultured Hymenobacter sp.
AAGCTCAACGTGCGCAGCCTGGCCGCCGGCCTCTACGTCATCCTGGCCAGCGACGGCAGCAAGACCTACCAGCAGCGCTTCCAGAAGCAATAAGCTCACAATATGGTAACAATGAAAACAGCCCGTCAGCAATGAGCGGGCTGTTTTTTTGTGCTTTGATTGAGTTGCAGCCAAATTAGGCAGCTCCCAACTTGGTTGAGTTTTCCATCAGTTATCACCTACCTTTTCCCACCTCATCTGCCTGCATGAAATTTACCCGTCTGCTTTCCGTTGCCACGCTCTGCCTGAGCCTGCACGCCTGCCAGCCCACGCTGCTGCCCGAGCCC
>CAXUEM010000034.1:0-9125 GCA_964249885.1 uncultured Hymenobacter sp.
GGGGGCCCCGCCCCCCCCGCGCCCGCGCGCTGGGTTTGCGCGTCTATGCCGTCTGGGACGAGGCGGCGCTGACCCCGGACTACGACGTTTATTTTCTGGGGCTTAAGCAGAATCCTTTCCAGTACATGCGCCTGGCCACCGCGTTTGTGTTTTCCTCAGCTTACGAAGGGTTTCCGCTAGCCTTAGGCGAAGCCATGATTTGCGGCTTGCCCGTGCTCAGCACCGACTGCCCGACCGGCCCCCGCGAGATGCTGGCGCCCGCCACCGCCACGCCCGCCACGCCGCTGCGCCAGGCCGAGCGCGGCGCCCACGGCGTGTTGCTGCCCATGCTCACCGAGCCCACCACGCTCGCCGCCGCCCACGCCGTGTGGACCGCCGCCCTCGACCAGCTGCTGGCTGCCCCGGCCGAGCAGGCCGCCCTTGGCCAGGCCGCGCGGGCGCGCATGCAGGACTTCACCCGCGAGCGTATTTTCAGCCAGTGGACCCAGCTGCTGGAGGAAGTGCGGCTGTCTTGAGGCACTACACTCAGGCGGGCGGACTGACGGGCAAGAAAGTTAATATAACGTCGCCATTGAGTAAGGCTGGCTTTTGGCGCCCGCAGTTTATGTGAGAAAATACTTTATGTCAGATTTACTACCCACTTCCTCGCCGCTCACGCTGGTCATTGATAATTCCCGGGCCGTGACGGGCGCCCTGAACGCCATGCGCCACGCCACCGGGCCGTTGCGGGAGCAGTACGGGCTGCGCTTTGAGTATGTGCTGCCCACTGGCAGCGCCGGCCGCGCCGTGCTGGAAGCCGACGGCTACGTGGTGCACGAGCTGCCGTTCGTGGAAATCAGCCGGCGCAAAGCCGACCTGCTGCTGTACCTGCCGATGCTGCTGCTCAATGGCTGGCGGTTGCAGCAGCTGGCGCGCCGCCGGCGCGCCGGGCTGCTGCACCTGAACGACTTTTTCAACCTAGCCGGCCACATGGCCCGCTTCTGGAGCCTGGGCCGGCTGCAGGTTATCACGCACGTGCGCTTTCTGCCCCAGACGCAGGTGCAGGTGCTGGCGCGCTGCTGGGCCTGGCTGGCCGAGAAGTTCTCGGTACGGGTGCTGTGCGTTTCCCAGATTGTAGGCCGTTACTTCCGGCCCCTGCCCAAGGTGCAGGTCATCTACGACCCCCTGCCGGGCCAGGAAAAACACCCGGTGCCACTGGTGCCCGCCGTGCGCCCCGACCAGACCATGCGGCTGCTGTACCTGAGCAATTACATTGCGGGCAAGGGGCAGAACTTCGCCCTGGCGGCCTTTGCCGCCGCTTACGCCCAGCAGCCCCGGCTGCGGCTGCACTTTGCGGGCGGCGACATGGGCATGGCGAAAAACCAGGAATACAAGCAGCACCTCATGGCTGAGGCCGAGCGGCTGGGCCTGGCCGGCGTCATCTCATTCGGCAGCTTCATCACCGATGTCGAGGCGGCCATCAAGCAAGCCGACATTCTGCTAAATTTCTCGGAGTCAGAGTCTTTCTCGCTTACCTGCCTCGACGCTCTGTTCTATGGCACCCCGCTTATTGCCAGCGACTGCGGCGGCCCGGCCGAGTTGTTCGAGCACGGCCGCTCGGGCCTGCTGGTGCCCAACCGTGACGTGCCCGCCATGACGGCCGCCATTGTCCGGCTCGCCGCCGACCCCGCCCTGCGCCAGCAGTTTGCCGCGGCCGGCCGGCAGTACGTGCGCCACAAATTCCGCCCCGAAGCCACCATCGGCCAACTCGCGGCCACCTACCAAGCGGTGCTGGCCCGGCAGCCTCGCTGACCCCCTGCTGGCCGTTGCTGCGCGCACCAAACCCGGCGCCGGTTACCGGGCGCCGTATATTAGCCGGCGCAACCAGCACATCTATTTCTATTATCTCATGGCTACTTTCCAAATCGGGCAAACCGCGGAGCTGAGCAAAATCATCCGCGACGCCGATGTGCGCCTCTTCGCCGAACTCTCGCTCGATACCAATCCGGTGCACCTGAGCGAGGAATACGCGGCTGGCAGCTTGTTTGGGCAGCGCATCAGCCACGGCATGCTCTATGCCTCGCTCATCAGTGCGGTGCTGGGCACCAAGCTGCCGGGCCCGGGTTGCATCTACCTGGGGCAAACGCTCAAGTTTTCCAAGCCGGTTTTTCTGGACGATACCATCACGGCCCGGGTCGAGGTGACGGCGCTCGACGAGCAGAAGCGCATCGTGACGCTGGCCACCACCTGCCTAAACCAGCACGGGCAGCTGGTGCTCACGGGCGAGGCCGTGCTCAAGTACGCCGCCTGATACCCGGATGCCCGCCGCCCCGGGCGCGCATCGCCACGCCGCCGCGCCCTCACTTCTGTCTCTGTCTGAGTAGCTTATGCGCCAGGTAATTATCAACGCCGACGACTTTGGCCTCTGCGCCCCGGTTAATCAGGCCATCATCGATGCCTACCGGGCCGGCAACCTGACCAGCACCACCTTTATGGTCAACATGCCCGGCACGAGTGAGGCGGCGGAACTGGCCGCGCAACACCCGGGGCTAGCCATTGGCCTGCACTTCTGCCTCACCGAGGGCCGGCCGCTGACCCCGGCGCCTTCACTGGTGGACGAGCACGGGCAGTTTCTGGAGCGGGGGCGGCTGCTGGGCAAGCTGCTGCGCGGGCAGGTGAAAGCCGCCGACCTGACGGCCGAATTCGAGGCTCAGCTGGCGCAGCTGCGGGCGCTGGGCGTGCAGCCCACGCACACCGACTCGCACCAGCACGTGCACATGAACCCAGCGGTGTTCGCGGCCATGCTGCCGGTGCTGCGCGCCCAGCGCCTGCCGGTGCGGCTGGCCGTGCCGGTAGCGCCCGGCCTGGGCCTGCTGGCCCGGCGGCCGCTTAAGTTTGCCAAGCAGCTGGTTCTGTACCGGGCCAGCCAGCGCTTCCGCCGCCAAATCAACACGTCGGCCAACGACCTGCTGGTTTCCATCCACGACCTGGACCTGCCGCCGGCCGCCCTGACGCGCGATACCCTGCTGGCGCTGGTGCACCAGGCCCCGGCCGCCGCGCGCGTCATCGAGCTGATGGTGCATCCCTACTTGCCCGGCCCGGCCCTGGATACGCTGTACCCAACTGACCTGGCTGACCGTAAGCCGTTTTTTGAAAAATGCTACGCCGAGCACCGCCTGCTCAGCGGCCCCCCTTTGTTTGACGCCGCCTCCCTTACTACCTATGGCCAACTCTGAAGAAATAACCCTGCACCGCGCCACTGAGGCCGACCTCGGCGATATTGTGACGCTGAATCAGGTCGAGAACGACGACGACCGCATGAGTACCGACTACCTCAAGTGGTGGTACTTCGGCAACCCATTTAACTCATTCAGCTTTTTTCTTTCGCGCATTGGCGGGCGGGCCTGCGGCATGTGCTCCTCCAACGACGCGCCCTTCGTCATCAATGGCCGTCCGTGGAAAGCTGGCTTCATTCAGAAAGTGCTGACCAGCAACGAGGTGCGCGGCAAGGGCCTGTTCGGCAAGCTCTACGTTAAAACCGACACTGACTTTCTGACCCGGGGCGGCGACTGTTTCCTGGCATTTCCTAACGCCGTGGCCAAGCCCATCTACCTGGCCAAGCACAGCTACAGCCACGGCATCTACCCCGACCTGACCCTGCTCTTCACCAATCCCCTGCACCTGGCGGCCGGCGCCGAGTACGAGGTAGTTACTCGCCTGGACGCCGCCTTTTTTGCGCGTCCGGTTGTGCAGTTCGAGAATGCGGCCGTCAAAAGCCTGGACTTTTTGAATTGGCGCTATCTTACCCACCAATCGCCGCACTATCAATACGTTGCTTTGGCCGTGCGCCGGCAGGGCCAGCTGGCTGGCTATGTGTTTCTGAAGAAAATCACGAAGAAAGGCTTGCCGGTTTTCGTGCTGATGGACGTTGCCTACCACACGCCGGCTGATTTGGCGCACCTCATCAAGCAGGCCCGGATTTACGCGGCCAAACAGGTGTCGGTCGGGCTGCTCTACATGGGCAATGTGCTCATCGACGCGGCAACGAGCGGCGTAGCCCGCAAGGTGTGGCGCAAACAGTTTGACTTTCTGGTGAAAGGCAAAAACCAGTCGGAAACCGACGAACTCGCTCAAGTCACTTTCAACTTCTTTTTCGGCGACCTGGATTTCATTTAGAGTCGCGGGAAGCGGTATTGAGTTAGTGTCGTTTTACAACAGAAAAGCCGGGTGACAGCCCGGCTTTTCTGTTGTAAAACGACAGCAGAACGCCCAGTTTAGGCATATTGGGGCCGGCGCTTACCGGCGCGGGCCCGGGCGGTTTTTAACTCTTTCAGGCGGCGGGTAGAGCTTTCCAGCACGAACAGCGCCGTGACGTAGAAGGGCCACATCGGAATTCGGTATCGGACCAAGTTGCCAAAATTGCCAGAAGTGGTGGCCGTGGCAATGGCGAAAATCAAGGAGAATATCACGCAGAACAGCACCAGCGGGGTGCTGGTGATTTCCCGAATGGTAGCCAGCAGGCCAGTGCGGATGAAGATGCGCAGCGTCAGCAGGGTGATGACCAGGATTTCCAGGGCAGAAAGCAGCATAACCGGGTTGCGGACTTCCCACATAAATGGCCGGAATAAGCCAATAACTAGTGCTTTAGGCGCAATCTTAGGAATGTCCTGCGGGCCGGTGAAGTTCTCGATGCTGTAGCCTGAGTTACCATTGCCGCGGCCCTTGCCTTCTTCGTTCTGGCTGATGCGGTTGTGGTACTGCGAAGCCACCTTGGCCCGGTCCTCAATTTTGGTGAAATCATAGTTGCGGTTGCCCGCCGCTAGTGACTGGCTCAGGAACAGTCCGGCAGCCCCGCCCACTGCTATCAGAAATGGCAGTACCATTATCCGCAGGGCTTTCGACTTGATGCCGGCGCTGTACTGTGTGCTGACCCACAGCATGACGGGCGGCACAAAGCTGATGAGGATGTATATCTTAATCGACTTAATAAGCACACCCGCCAAGAATAACGCCAACGCGGCCCGTAGCATGGTGCGGCGCGCCACCAGTAGGTTATGGAAAGCATAGAATAACCAGCCCAGCGCCCCCAGACAAATCGAGTCCTTGGCCACTCCAGAACCCCAAAAGAAAACCGACGGCACGAAAAACACCGCAATGGCCAGCTCTTTATACAGAGCCGGGTAGAGCCGGCAAAAAGTGCCATACAGCGCCCAGACTCCGCTAAAGCTCAGAAAGGCGAACATCAGGGCAATGACGGCGTAGCTATAGCCGCAAAATAAGCCCAGAAACCCGCAGAGTCGTACAATAACGTACTCTTCCGGTGCCGCAAACCAATATATTCGTGCTGCATAAGGCGCCATGGCGCTAGTGGCTTCACCATCGCCGGTCAATAGTAATTGAATAGCCATTGCGGGATTTTCGAAAAACGCTTCATAAATCACCCGGCCCTGGCCATAATAATTGAATGTGTCGCCGCCGCCGTAGTAAAACTGGTAGATAAGCCCCAGCGAAATAGCTCCCACAAACTTCAGGCTCAAGGCCGGAATAAAATACTTCTTCGTGAACGCATTGGCTACGCGGGCCCGCATGGAATAGGCCAGGGCATAAAACAGCCCCAGAAATATCGGGGTTAGTAGTAAGTCTTTGAGTTCCATGGCGTCGGCTGGGGTTATTTGCCGCGGGGGTGCGCTTTCAGGTAGGCTTTGGCCTCACGGGCCTGCTCGGCCTTGCGGTCGGCTTTTTCGGCCACTACGCTGTAGTAGCGGCGGGCTGATTCAACGTCCTTTTCGCGCGCGGCCATGCGGGCCAGATTCGTGTGGGCGAACAGGTAGAAGCCGCCCTTGGTGTCGCCGGTGCTTTCCGAAAACACGATGCAGCGCTGGTAGTAGTCCTTGGCTTTGGCCAGGTCCCGGTACTTGTTTTCCATGAAAAAGCCCAGGAAGTAGGTGGCGTAGCGTCCACTCACACCCTCGTAGCCCGGCATGCCCTGGTTGAGGTTGGTCAGAATCTGCTTGCTGACCCGCTCACAGTCCACAAATTCGCTTTGGTGGAAGGCCAGCAGGGCGTAGAAGCGCTGGAAGTAGGCGTTGTCGGGGTAGTCCAGGGCCAGCTTGCGGGCCACGGGCAGGGCCTCGGCGGCCTTGTTTTCCTCGTTGTTGAGAATCTTCATCAGGAACACTTTGGCCTCGGTGCTCGTGTAGAAACCAGTGGTGGCCACCGTGCGCAGCTGGCTCAGGCCGAGCTGCTTATTGCCCTTCGGGAAGAACAGCAGCACGGGCTTGAGCAGCGGGTAATTATTCGGAATCCAGACGGCGTAATAATTGAACAAGGCCTGGCCGAACAGAAACTCCGGGCTCAGGCCGTTGGCTTCCTTGCTTTTATCGAGAAAATCCAGCGAGCGTTTGCTGCTGACAGTGGCCTTGCGCCAGTCGCGGCGCTCGGCGTGCAGGCGGGCCGTGAAGCCGTAGGAAGCCGAGAGAAAAAAGCTGGCCTCGTAGTTTTTATCGTCCGTCTTATACAGCCGCTCGGCCTTGGTAATGGCCGTGTCCATGTAGGCGTAAAAGATATTGTCGTACTGCTTGGAGCCGAAGTTGGTGGGCATGATTTTCCACCAGGTGCTCAGGCCCATCAGAAAATAGGGCATGGGGTGCTGCGGGTAGCGGCGGCGCAGCGAGCGGAATTGCTTTTCGGCTTTGTCGTACTTGAAATTGTACAGATTTTGCACCGCGCCTTCGAGCTCCAGCTGAATGTCCTTATCGAGCAGCAGCCAGCCTTTGGTATCGATGGCAGCGGGCAGCACGTCTACATTGTCGATTTCGACCGTGCGCATGGGCGGCACCGGCCGCAGCGTGTCGGTGCCCTGGGCCTGGCCTGGGTGCTGGTTCAAGAGCAGAACAAGGCCCAGCAGCGCGGCTGCCAGCAGCCGGGCCTGGGGAAGAAGGGGGAGCCGCGGCCCGGAGCCGGCAAATCGACTTAGCATAGACAGACAAAAGTACGGACTTTGCCCTAGCTTTGGCCGCCGGTTTTCAGGCGCAATATGCAGCTTCTTCACTCGCTTTGCCAGATAGCCGCGCCCGCCGGCAACGAGGCTCCCCTGAGCCGGTTCGTGCTGGACTACATCCGGCGCCAGCAGGGGGGCTGGCGGGTACAGCCCACTGTTCTGGCCGACGAGCGGTTTCAGGACTGCATCCTGCTCGTGTTCGGCCAGCCCCGCACGGCCGTGTTTGCCCACCTCGACAGCATCGGCTTCACCGTGCGCTACGGACGCGAGCTGCTGCCCATTGGCGGCCCGCGGGCGGAAACCGGCTATCGGCTGGTGGGACGGGATGCGCAAGGCGAAATTGACTGTGAGCTAAAGGTTGACGATGAAACGGGGGCACTGAGTTATGAGTTCAGCCGCGAGATTGAGCGGGGTACGGAGCTGACGTTCCGCTGCGATTTTCGGGAAACGGCAACTTCCGTGCAAAGCTGCTACCTCGACAACCGCCTCGGTGTCTGGAACGCGCTGCGGCTCTGCGAGACCCTGCAGGACGGCATCATCGCCTTTTCCTGCTGGGAGGAGCACGGCGGCGGCTCGGTGGCCTACCTGGCGCAGTTCATCTACGAAACCTACGGCGTGCGGCAGGCCTTGATTTCGGACATCACCTGGGTCAGCGAAGGCGTGCTAGCCGGCGCGGGCTGCGCCATCTCCCTGCGCGATTCCCTGATTCCGCGCCGCAGCTACGTGGACCGCATCCGCCGCCTGGCTGAGGGCTCGGGCGTGCCATTTCAGCTGGAAGTGGAAGGCGGCGGCGGCTCCGACGCCAAGGAGCTGCAGCGCGCCGCCCAGCCCTGGGACTGGTGCTTCGTGGGCGCGCCCGAAGACCACGTACACTCACCCGACGAGCTGGTCGACAAGCGCGACATCGCCAGCATGCTGGCCCTGTACCAGGTGCTGCTGCGCGAGCTGTAAGCCGGCCAGCAGGGGGTAGCGGCCAGCTTTATTTAGGCCCGGAGCCAAGCCAGCAGGGGGTAGAAGCGTGGCCGAACCAAAAAATGCGCGCTGGCGGCTGATACTCGTGGACTTATGAGGCTAAAAGCCTATTTTGCCGAGCCAAATCCCATTCCCAACTCTCTCATTCATTTCTCTTTTCGCCGTTCTATGCCGAATTACTTTTACGCAGTGCCCGTGCTGGGCATTTTTGCCCTGATTTACACCTGGCTGCGCTCGGGCTGGGTGAGCCGGCAGGACGCCGGCGACGAGCGCATGCGCACTATCTCGGGCTACATTGCCGACGGCGCCATTGCCTTTCTCAAGGCCGAGTACAAGGTGCTGGCTCTGTTTGGTTTGATTGCCGGGGCGTTTCTATTTTACCTGGGTAGCACGAGTGAAAACTCCAGTCCCATTATCGTCATTGCCTTTCTAATTGGCGCGGTGTTCTCGGCCCTGGCCGGCTACATCGGGATGAAAATCGCCACCAAGGCCAACGTGCGCACCGCGCAGGCCGCCAAAACCAGCCTGAGCCGGGCCCTGAACGTGTCGTTTTCGGGCGGCTCGGTGATGGGCATGGGCGTGGCCGGGCTGGCCGTGCTGGGGCTGGGCTCGCTGTTCATTGTGTTCTACAAGCTCTTCGTTGAGAACACCAACGCCGGCGCCAACGGCCTGGAGATGGAGCGCGCCTTGGAAGTCTTGACCGGCTTCTCGCTCGGGGCCGAAAGCATTGCGCTGTTTGCCCGCGTGGGCGGCGGCATCTACACCAAGGCCGCCGATGTGGGCGCCGACCTCGTGGGCAAGGTCGAGGCCGGCATCCCGGAGGACGACCCGCGCAACCCGGCCACCATTGCCGACAACGTAGGCGACAACGTGGGCGACGTGGCCGGCATGGGCGCCGATTTGTTCGGCTCCTACGTGGCCACGATTCTGGCTACTATGGTGCTGGGCCGCGAGGTAAGCACGCCCGGCGACAACTTCAACGGCCTCTCGGCCATCTTCCTGCCGATGGCGCTGGCCGGCATGGGCATTATCGCCTCGCTGATTGGCATTCTGGCGGTGCGGGTGAAGGAGGGCGGCAACGTGCAGGCGGCCCTGAACCTGGGCAACTACATCTCGGTGGTCGTGGCCGGGGTGCTGTATTACTTTTTGATTAAAGCCATCCTGCCCGCCGGCA